>JBJMEE010000064.1:0-17443 GCA_045809585.1 Nitrososphaera sp.
TTTGCATATATCGCAATTTTGGACACAACATCTTTGACGATGCCCGCATTTATCTTGAGGAGATCCATTCTCGTCATGCCTGGCTTTCTTCCGACGCCGGCAACAAGCACTACATATTCAGAATCGCGCACTTCTTCGTAATTGTTTGAACCCCGTACAATGGTGTCAAAGCCCCTTTCTGATAGCTGGTGATTGATGTCCATTGCTTCTCCCTGAGGAAGGCCCTGCACTATATCAAGCAGCAGTATATCTCTATCAAGCTCCCTCAGCCCGCAATTAAGGGCAGCCGAGGCACCGACCTTTCCAGATCCTATTATGGTAATTGTCATGGCCGAGCTTGCAACTGGGAGATTGCATATATATATTATGATTGGCGATGGATCAGCTTTAAATTAATCAGCATGTCAAGTCAATAACGAATTGTCAAAGAAAAGGAGGGACGACAGCTACTTTGCTGTAGACCGGCGTAGAAAAAGAAAGTATATGAAAATTATAATACCCGTCATCATTGCAGTGGTTGCAGCTGGTATTGCAGGAGCTATTTTATACCAGCCTCCTACGGCAATGGCAATAAGTGGAATAGAGTGTCATCGGTCTGAGCAGCTCAATTACCATATTCATTCACATCTCGATGTATTTGTTAATGGCGTACCGCAACAAATCCCTTCACATATCGGCATACTTTCTTCCCCCTCATGCCTATACTGGCTTCATACTCATAGCCAAGATGGTACTATACATGTCGAAGCACCTGAAGCCAGAGAATTCACAGTGGGGCAGTTCCTTGACATTTGGAAACAGACTCTCACTAATTCGACGACATTCTTTGACTCCGTATCTGGCATGCCTGTGACAGCATACGTTGATGGCGAGAGATTTGAAGGTGATTATAGGACAATACCGATAGAATCACTCAAGGAGATCGCACTCGCATATGGCACACCTCCTAAAGATATTCCAGCTGAGCATGACTTTGGCAGCATAACGAGATAAAAAAGCAAAAACGTGATATAAAGCAAAAGCACATGCTAGCGTGGCTATGCCTAGAATTGCGATCATTGATTCTCAAGTGGCAGGTATTGCCGGCGACATGCTGATGTCTAGCCTAGTGGATGCTGGTGCAAACAAGACCAAAGTAATTGAGGCAATCTTTGCTTGCCAGAACTTTGTCAAGGACAGCACGATAATTAATGCTCATTTCGCTAAAGTGACGTCACATGGTTTTGCTGCCACTCAGCTACAAATGAAATTCAAAGATAGGGTGCCCAAGCGCAAGGGCACAGAAATGTATCCTGCACTTGCAAGATGCTGCGATTCTGTCGGACTTGAGCATAGAGCCAAGACATTTGCTTTAGATTCTCTTAAGATGATTATTTCTGCTGAGGCTACAATCCACGGCCAGAATTTTGACAGCGTGCATCTGCACGAAGTATCCAGCATTGACACTTTTGCAGATCTGGTTGGATGCGCAACAGCGTTGCAGGATCTTCAGCTGTTTGATGCCAAGATATATTCTACTAAGGTGGCTGTTGGTGGCGGCCTGCTAAGATTCTCACATGGTACCATCTCAAATCCTGCCAGTGCAATACTTGAAATTTTCAGGAATAAACAATTCGTTCTGGTAGGAGGACAGGCTGAAGATGAGCTGACAACTCCTACAGGAGCAGCAATGCTTGTCAATTTGGTGCAGGGTAGTAGTGTCAGCTACTATCCCAGCATTGCACCTGAAAAAATCGGCTATGGTGCGGGCACAAAAAAGTTTGAAGGTTTTCCCAACATAGTTCGTATGACAATAGGTTCATCTGGCACTGTTTATGAAACGACCAAAGACACGGTCTATGTCGTGGAAACAAACATCGATGACACGTCTGGAGAGCTAGTGGGTAACCTTGTAGAGCAGCTGGCAGAAGTTGCCAAGGATGTGACAGTCATTTCAGGTACCACTAAAAAGAGCCGGCCAACATACCTCATTAGGATTATATCGGAAAACACGCGGCTAAATAACGTGCTTGAGTTACTATTCGACGAATCCGGGACGCTTGGTGCTCGAGTGCAAGAGGTAGAGCGCATTGTTCTGCCTAGGGCCATGATGACGATGTCAGTTGATATTAACGACAACATCTTCGACGTGCGCGTCAAGATCGTCAAGAATTCAGCTGGAAGAATAACAAATGTTAAACCTGAGTTTGAAGATATCAGGGTGATTGCAACAAAGTGCCAAATGCCCGTCAAAAGAGCGATGGATCAGGTCAGGACAGAAGTTATGAAAAAGCTGGGAGGCGCGTAAAATGGAAGCCTTTAACAAACTGGTAGACTGGTTCCTCCGGAACGCGGGCGACAGGGCCATAGTGGCACTTTCTGGTGGAGTCGACAGTGCTGTAGTAGCGCTAGCTGCAAAAAAAGCGCTTGGCAACGGCGCTATTGCCATAACTGCTAATTACAAGACGCTGGCAGAGGAAGAGCTTGCCGTGGCGTGGCGAGTCGCAAGAGAGATAGGTATTAAGCACAAAGTGATTGAATACAATGAGCTTGAAAACGCATCCTTTGTGAAAAATGACACCCTGCGCTGTTACTATTGCAGGACAGAGCTTGGACAGCACCTTGCAGAAGAAGCAAGAAGGACAGATATGTCCCTCATTGTCGATGGAACAAATATAGACGATCTGAAAGATTACAGGCCCGGTATTAGAGCTCTCCGTGAAAAGGGGGTGCGAAGCCCAATGATAGAGCTTGGAATAGGGAAGATAGAGATACGTGAAATTGCAAAGAGCTTTGGGCTCTCTGTTTATGACAAGCCTTCCAATGCCTGTCTTGCCTCACGGATACCGACAGGAAGCGAGGTCACATACGAAAAACTGCAAAGGATTGAGAATGCGGAGATAATAGTCAAGACAATTTTTAGTGTCAGGCAGGTTCGTGTAAGAGATCATAGCGACCTTGCAAGGATTGAAGTGGGCAGAGATGAGCTGCATAAGATGTTTGATGTAGACAAACTTGCACTCTTGGACAAGAAGCTTAAGGAACTTGCATTCAAGTTCGTTTCTGTTGATGTAGCAGGATACAAGACAGGTAACTTGGTGATGATAGATAGGTATGATTAGAAGGGGAAAGACACTATTGACACCGAAAAAGCTAAAGCTAAGTCACTTCTAGTTTATAGCAATATGATCCCTTTTGGGATGATCAGGGTTCTGGCACTATAGCAGCAGCGCCTCAATAGAATAACCGTCTTTTACAATTCAAAGCGTCAGAGTAGAATTGTCTTGATGGCGTTTTTTATATTAAGATATGTAAGACAATTACATCGTTAGGATTGCACCTGAAATTGCAAAGCATCCTGGTGTAGAGATTAATGCAGAAACGGCCGAGACCTATGTCTCTGTAGCATAGCAGATATATGATCTGCTATGGGAAAATACATTAGCTAGCCTTACAACTCAAGGAACTCTAATCTACGTTTACTTCTTCCTCTGCTGACCTTATATCAGTTACACATACTGCTTCCAATCCGTCATCTCCAAAGACTGGGTCTAATCTGAATGAAATAACATCATCTACATCTTCGGCCAGCACCATTGATACTGGTTCGCCAGTTATACTGTCCTCCCCTTCAAATTCGTCAGTTGGTATTTGACTGATCGTTGCGGTGTTATCGTCAATTGTCACCTCTCCGGGAGACTGCCAAGTAATGTCTATTACTCCTTGATGTTCGCCACACTGCTCAACATCGCCAAGCTTTAAGAAATGGTTATGCCAGATTGGATCCTCTATAAATCTCTGATCTTCACTGTCTAGTACTCCTCGATGTGTGTGGGCAACCAGGATAGCATCTCCTTCGTCTGTAAGAATCCCGTAACCGAATGCTCCTTCGGTTCCATTAGTTGGAATTAGTAGTCCTTCAACGATTAAGCTAATCGTGCGTTCATCATCATCATCCAATATGTCAGCTCTTTCTATGGTGAGGAAGCTTTCTGCTGTAGACGCAAAAACAGGAGGCGTATCGAATATTGTTCCAATAAACCCGGCTATTATGAGTAATCCGAGCTTGGATTTCTCGTTCACTTCATTGTCTCATACATAGTTTTTGGTTATACGAATTAGGAGTTCATTTTCTGTACTCACTCTCCATTTAATGGAGTGTTCTGATCGCATCCTGTCTAAAATCCTCAATAATTTCTAACACTATTAGTTGACCTTTTTTTATTGGTTTTCTTCTAGAAAATATATAACATAAGTTTGGAATGCTCACCCTTCAACAAAGCATAAAACAGAGAGCCGAAATAATGATGAAGGAGAACCGAATCTTTTTGTTCAGCTCCAATGCAGAGAACCGGGTTATTACTAGGCACTCAATTTCGTAAGCCCTTGACCATAAACCTTCAAAGATTTAACTTTACCTCTCTCTATCTTCTTCCTCTTTCTCTTAGTTGGTATCATCCATCATAAGCTTGTTTTGTTGTTAATCTTATAACTTCTTTCTTATTTTCTCCTTTAGTTAAGCATTGGTTGACAAGCTCGTTGGTCATGGACCCTTCAGCTACTCATATGACGGATTAACGCGAATAGTGATATATTGTCATTAGGTAACAATCTATATCTATCTGGGGTAACCCGAGAAAGACAGATATGACTGACGACGATAAACATTCTTAGCACATTTATCTAGATACTGCGGCATCGACACCAGCTGCAGATGAAGTAATTGCAGAAATGCTACCATACCTGAAAGAACGGTATGGCAACCCATCTTCCATCCACACGTTTGGTAGGGAAACAACTAGAGCGATACATCTTGCAAGAAAAAGGGTTGCAGAAATGATAGGTGCGTCATCCCCCCGCGAAATCACGTTTACATCAGGTGGAACTGAGGCAAATAATCTTGCTCTCAAGGGCACGGCTATGCACATCAAACGCAAAATGCCTGAAAGGAATCTGATAATTACAAGCAGTATAGAACATGATGCAGTGCTTGAGCCATGCAAAGATCTGGAAGACCGTGGCTTTGTCACTATGCACTTGCCCGTGACAGGCGAGGGACTTGTCCGGCCATCTGAACTGAAAAGCGTGATGACAGATAGTGTCGCGCTTGTCAGTATCATGTATGCAAATAACGAGGTCGGCACAATCCAGCCGATCAAGGAGCTTATCGAAATTGCACATCAGGCTGGCGCGCTTTTTCATACTGATGCAGTACAGGCTGCAGGAAAACTTCCCCTAAACGTCCAGAACCTTGGAGTAGACATGATGTCTCTTTCATCTCACAAGATAAATGGACCTAAGGGAGTAGGAGCACTCTACATCAAATCCAACCTAAAAATATTGCCGATAATCCACGGCGGAGGGCAAGAGTGGTATTTGCGGTCAGGTACAGAGAACGTGCCTGGCATCGTAGGTTTCGGCAAGGCTTGCGAGCTTTCTACCAAAAGAATGAGCCAGTACCAAGAGCATGTGACTGGTCTGCGCGACTATGTAATTGAGCGCGTGCTAAAGAAAATACCGAGGTCTCGACTAAATGGTTTGCGCACTGAAAGGATCCCAAACAATGCACACTTTACATTCTTTGGAGTGAATGGAGAAGATCTGATAATCAAACTTGATGAAAATGGTATTGCTGCCTCTACAGGATCTGCATGCTCGGTTAAGAAGCAAAAACAGTCACATGTGCTAAAGGCGATGGGATTTTCATATGAAGAAATCACTGGCTCGCTCCGGCTCAGCCTTGGGATGCACAATACAAGAGATGAAGTCGACAGGGCAGTTCATATTCTGTCAAATGTTGTAAAGGAGCTTCGTGAGCTTTCGCCGTTCGTGAGCAAGTAGCTGGCTAAAATGAGTTAAAACAGTAAACCATTTTAGCAGAGTTATCGGGAATTTTATGATGATTACCTACTGCTTTAAAACTTCTTTGCCAAAATAAAAGAAGAGCTGATTTGTATATTGAATGATAATATCAACAATAATAACAACAATAGCAATTACTACAGTAGCAGCTGTTCCCTTTGCAATAACTTTCTTGTTAACCTCCTACTCTTTTCTTCAATTAGCTGTGCGTGACCAATAAGGTGAGATATTTTTAGTATAAATCCAAGGCTGAATTCGATCTAGTGGCCCCTTGGCATACTAAAACAACACTTTCATAACTAAACCATAAAAGCAGAACATTCATCTTCATTAATATGATTATTTTGTTTGAATTTTTGTCTCTCGAGCATTTATTGAATTTTTTTCCTGTCTCATTACATTAGAAAGCCAAAGGATGAATAATAAGTGCGAACAGGAAATGCTCTCCAGTCATAATACTTCTTGCAGCTTAAACATGGCAGGCGCTACACTACTATGATGGGATAGGAGGCTGTAACGGTGTCACGATCATCACCACCATCTATGTTACATTGATATATCTATCTTCAGAAAACGAGGAGAATATACAGTATAAAAATAGCTCTTAAGTTATTTTCTATTTTTTTCTGTTTTTTTAATAATTGATTTAATTAAGTGCATAAGCTCAGTGTGCGTTTCAGTATCTTTCTTCCTCATGTAGTAGTACAGTTCTTCCGTGGCAGCATGATAATCTATGCCTATATTTTGTGCCAATTCAAGGGCTATCTGTGACATGATCAGCTTTCTAAGAACGATCTCGCTACCGTAATGGGAGGCATCTCCTAGAGTCTCATCTAGAGTATTCTTGAACTGGGACTCTATACGCCTGTCTTTTGCTTCTCTACTCTTCAGTACAAAGGTCAGACCCATTGTTCTCTGTTTCATGTGTACATTTTCCACCATCTCTATAAACTGGTCATTTAATTGATTATTGTCAAGAAGTACTTCTGAAAGCAGGTCGGCTGCATCCTGTTCGCTTATCTTCATTTTATTTGCAAGTGTAAAAAGGATATGGCAGGCAGCGCAGCCGTTTGATCTAATTATGAAAGGATTTTCATTAACAATTCCAATCTCCTTTTCTGCTATTCGCTCTACTTCTGCTCTTATTTTATTATCATCTAAATCTGTCATAGAACATAAAGGAGTTTCTCTACTAAAAAGACATCGATGAGTGCTAGGAATTGTGCCTTACTCAAAAGTCCGCCTAGAGATTGCTAACTCTGCATTATGTGCCTTAGGTTTCATAGCGAAGCAGGATATGTTGATTATGAAATATTTGGAGCCCATTATTACTAAAATTTAGTAATTGACGGCTTGGTTTAACAATACTTTATACGTTTATTAACCCCTAAACTTATGATGTAATTGAATTTTGAATGAGAAGAATTGA
Organism: Nitrososphaera sp.; assembly: GCA_045809585.1. Taxonomy (GTDB): domain Archaea; phylum Thermoproteota; class Nitrososphaeria; order Nitrososphaerales; family Nitrososphaeraceae; genus Nitrososphaera. Next base: position 7,271 of record JBJMEE010000064.1, read on the forward strand.
CGATTTAGACATCAAAATCTTAAGCGAGCTTGCAAGAGACGCAAGTATATCTGTTCCAAAACTTTCTAAGAAAATCAACGTCAATTCGTCAGTCGTTTATAGCAGAATAAAGCGCTTAGTCAAAGGAGGCCTTATCAAGAAATTTACAATTATCATAAATGATGAAGCACTTGGCTTTAGCGTCAAGGCTCTGACTGGCATTAATATGGATTCCAAACTAAGAGATAATGTGCTCAATGAGCTGTTTAGGATCTCAGAAGTAAGAGAAGTGGCTGAGGTCACTGGCAGATTCGATATCTTGGTTACAGTGAATGCACACTCACTCGATGAAATGCATCAATTAATTTCAGAAAAGATTGGACGCATTGAGGGGGTGCAAAAGACAGAGACATTCATCGAGATGCGCAAGACAAGCCGCGAGCTGGCGTATCCTACATCTATTGCAAAGTAGAAAAAAACTTGAAGATATAAATAACTAGTAATTTCACTTTATTCTTGACATCGACTAATTGACAATACTTCACCAGATAACAGTTGGCAACAAGCTCAAGGACTATTATGAACTTACAAAGCCAAAGATCTGGTATCTGCTGGTTTTCACGGCGTTTGGAGCAGCACTTACGGCTTCCTTTCTTTTTGACGTCCCTGTAACACCGCTAATGTGGATGCTTTTGCTGGGTGGAGTAGCCGCTGGGTCGGCTGCTGCTGACACCCTGACTGGATACAATGACCGAGACATTGATGCGATAATGGAGCGTACCAAGAACCGGCCAATACCCTCTGGGCGAATATCGCCAAGGAATGCACTAACATTTGGACTGATATTGGCAGCTATTTCGCTCGCCTGCGCATGGCTTATTAACATCTGGGCATTTGGGCTGATGGCCTTTGGCCTCTTTGACAACATCCTAGTTTACAGCAAATGGCTCAAGCGGAGAAGCCAGTCAAACATCATACTGGGCGGATTTTCAGGCGGCGCCCCTGCGCTGATAGGATATATTGCTGTAACGACTCAAAATATTGAGGTAGGCCTTGTAATGGCTGGGCTTGTCTTCCTCTGGATTCCAACCCACATCTGGAGTCTTGCATTGCATGTCAAAAAGGACTATGCCAAGGCTGGTGTGCCGATGCTTCCAGTTGTGTCATCTGAAAAGTCCTCCGTCAGGGTCATCGCAGGCACTACGTTGATGATGGTTGTGTTCAGTGTGCTTCCCTTCTTTTTCAACCAATTTGGCATGATCTATTTAGTTACAGCAAGCGCCTTTGGTGTAGCCATGATCATGTTATCAGTTTGGCTGCTGGTCAGACCAAGCGAGAAAGCTTCGTGGACTGTATTCAAGTTTTCAAGCCCCTATCTGACTGCGCTTTTCATTGCCTTTATAATCGATGCCTTTTTCAAGTAACTTTTCACATTCATAGAGTATTCTTGCAATGACGACATGGGCTTCAAGCATGAAGTTGTTGATAGAATATGTAGGACCTAGGGACTTTGTGACGTTTTCTGAAAAGTGACCCTTTGCAAAGCCGCCTACCACAAGGACAGAATGGTCTACGTCTCGAGCATTTTCAGCCACTTTTTGCGCTTTGCTTTGGACGCCAACAGTTGATAGCCCGATGACCCTATCAGGTTTGATCATATCAACCAGATCTGTAAATGTGCCATCGGACAACTTCATTAGGATACCCTCATCATCATTGCTTTTGATTACATTGTCTTTAAACAAGCTCACCATCAACCCTTCAAAACGAAAGTATGACTTGGGTATACGCAGATTGTCTGCAATGGCGATTATCTTGTCATTTATTGTATGAATATAGACTTTAAGCATCATATTCATAAAAAGAGGTGTAGATAGAGCTTCCATTAGAGCAAAATGGACGATATCAGGTCTGCCCCGCTTCCAGCTATCTGGCAGCCGCTTCATTGCGGCGTGATGATAGCTTCTGTCGAGCAGAATTTCTGACGATTTTTGCTGTAGTCTTCGAGAATGATTCCTTATCGCTGGGTGGCGGGCAATCTCGTGTGGGATCGTCTCGAGCGCAGCCTCCGCAATGATAAGTGTTATCGTACTAGTTGATGCCTGCTGCATCCTATTTAAGGAGCAGCGCCAGCATGTCTCGTAAATATTTCTGCCCTTCTGGCATACACCAATTTTTGCATTTCTTTTGTGGATAGTTCAAGCTCAATGTCTGCTTCACTTCTATCTTGGGTGGTGACTAAAATTTCACCCGGCCCAAATTTCACCCGGCCGATCTCTATTGGTACTGTCATATGAAGGATCTCCGCAAGAAAATCAAATATGGCTGGATATGTTGCATTATTTTGATATATGTAAGTAGTCGTCCCATCGCTAGACAATGTATCTTTTTCAAGCGGAAGAGAAAAGGAAGCAGATGATATTGAATCGATAATCCTGATAGCCAAGTTGGCAAGCTCCACCTGGTCACCTTCGTTGGCATTATCTTGTTGATGCTGCTGCGGTTGTTGTTGTTTGAGTTGTATATATTTTTTCGCTAGCTCATCTAGTTCGTCAAGCTTTGCCAATAAAAGTAATAGTTTTTTAAATTAATTAACAGTTACCAAGGCTTATCAAGTAGATGCACACATACACATACTTGCTGCTATGACGCATTGAACAAGAAGAAGCAGAAAGTTAAGCAAATAGCAAGAGAGCGTATCGACCTGCTTGTAGAATATGCCTTGCACGAGAAGGATGATCATCTTGCCGAGAAACAGGCTCGTCAAGCCAAAAAGATAGCAACGCACCGGCGTATACGCCTACCATATAAGATAAGACAGCTTTACTGCAAAAGGTGCAAGGCCTTTATAGTGCCAGGTAGGAACGCTCGGGTTAGGATCGGCAGGGCAAAAACTAGGGCTGTGAGGATTACCTGCCTAAAGTGTGGCTATACCTATCGGAAAATCTTGATATGGAATAAGGATTTATAGGGGCTAAGGAAATTTCCGAACTACTATATGGCCAAGGTTTATGATGTTCCTGCTGACAAGCTGATAGCCAAACTGGCGGATCAACTGAAAAAGGACAAAAAGATAGATCCCCCGACTTGGTCGCAATTTGTCAAGACAGGCTCACATGTACAGAGGATTCCTCAAAATAAAGACTGGTGGTACGTCAGGTGCGCTTCTCTGCTGAGAAAGGTTTATCTTCATGGTCCTCTAGGGGTTGCCGACTTGAAAGTTGCCTACGGCGGCAGGAAAAAAATTGGATACAACCTTGCCCACCACAAGGATTCTAGCGGCGCCATCATTCGCAATGCCCTTCATCAGCTGGAAGCATCGGGCTACATTGTCAAGGTACAGCACAAGGGCAGAATAATTTCAAGCGAAGGCATGAAAAAGATGGATAGGTTAGCTACTGAAATCCATAAAGAGCTTGTCAAGACTGTGCCGCAGCTCCAACGCTACGCATAGAATATGTCCGTCCCACAACCCTCGCAGCCAAATGATGAGGAAATAAGAAGGCGGGAAGCCGAGGCTGCGGCCATGCGTCAGCGGGTTTTGCAGGTGGTTCTCGACCCTCAGGCCCGCCAGCGGCTGATGAATATACGGCTTGTCAAACCGGATCTCGCACTTACCGTTGAAAATTACCTTATTAGTGCGGCATCTTCCGGCAGGATCAGTCGTCCGCTAAATGATGACGAATTGAGGCAGTTGCTGTTGCGCATCCATCAGCCAAAGAAAGAATTCCGATTTGAAAGGCGCTAAAAAGACTCAGCTAACCTTTATAATCAACATTTCGGGCATGAGTTAACTATTTAAAGTGTGAAACGTGCTTGATGCTCTATGAAGGCGGCAATATTTCGAGAATACAACAAGGATCCGACAAAGACTGTCAAGATTGAAGATATCGACGTTCCTAAGATAAAATCTAATGAAGTTTTAATAAGAGTTGAGGCGGCGTCTTACAATTACAACGATCTATGGGCTATATGGGGCGAACCGGTCAAGACGCCACTTCCGCATATTTCAGGAAGCGATGCAGGAGGAACAGTAGTTGAAGTTGGCCCTGATGTTCAAAAGATCAAGGTTGGCGATAGGGTAGTTTCGCATTCCAACATGAGCGACAGAGTGTGTTACGAATGCACTTCTGGTAGGGAGTATGACTGCAGTGAAAGGACTATCTGGGGATTCCAGACAGGCCCGCTCTGGGGAGCATTTGCTCAGTATACACATCTTCCGGAGGTCAATGTCGTCAAGATTGCAGACAACGTTTCATTTAATGACGCAGCAGCAGTTTCTATGGTGGGCATGACATCGTGGCACATGTTAGTTGGCCGCGCCAAGATCAAGCCAGGCCAGCTGGTTCTTATCATGGGTGGAGGTTCTGGCGTCGGCATGGTGGGCATCCAGATTGCCAAATTGTACAACTGCACAGTCATTGCGACTGCAGGCAACAAAGACAAGATGGATAAGTGCATGGAACTTGGAGCCGACTATACAGTCAACCACCGGGAAGCCGACTGGTATAAGAAAGTACGCGAAATAACGAAGAAGCTGGGTCAACCCGGTGTTGATGTAGTCTTTGAACACATTGGCAAATCGGTGTTTCCTCAGGAAGTTGCTCTGCTCAAAATGGGCGGCACACTTGTTGCGACAGGTGCAACCACCGGCTATGACTCAACTATTGACTTGCGGTTCTTGTTCTTTAAGGGAACCAACCTGTTGGGCTCTACTCAGGGAACTAAGGCAGAACTTGAAGATGTGGTGTATTGGGTCAGCAAGGGCAAAATCAAGCCAGTAATAGATACCATCTTGCCATTCAGCAACATGGTAGAAGGCCACGTAATGATGGCAAACGCCCAACAGTTCGGCAAGATCATGACGACTCCCCAGAAACTATAAACGCTGTCTTTTCTTTTCTTTTTTCATGTTCCGCAGCCTGATTTTTGTTCCTGGCAACAGCATGCGTTTTGTAGAAAAAGCCAAGACGCTTGCAGCAGACATAATATGCTTTGACCTAGAAGACTCGGTACCAGACTACGAAAAGGACGCAGCGCGCAGGATAATAGCAGAAACGCTGGTAGCACGGCGACAGGAATATGGCAGTAATGTCTATGTCAGGACGAATTCACCTGAGTCTGGACTCGTCTCTAATGATCTTAAAGCCGTTTTGCAAAAGGGAATAGATGGCATAGTAGTGCCAAAGGTCAATGATGCTCATGAGATACTTCGGATCAAAGAGCATATACTCATGCTTGAAAAAGAAAGAAAGACTGAAAAAATTGTGTTAGTGCCTTCAATCGAAACTGCAAGAGGAGTTGTGAATGCCTACTTTATTGCAAGCGCCGATGAACAAATAAAGGCCCTTGTTTTCGGAGTCTTTGACTTTCTTTACGATATGCGGATTGACTACAATGAGCATGATTCCATGGGATATTTTTATGCGCGTGCAAAGATCCCAATTGATGCAAGGGCCGCCGGTGTCCATGCAATAGATGCAATCTGGCAAAAGATTGATGACATAGATGGCCTTATCAGAGATGCGACAATGGCAAGACGTCTTGGATATTCTGGCAAGAGCATAATCCATCCAAGCCAGATAGAGCCAGTGCACAATGTCTTCCGTCCCAGCAAGAGTGAAGTCGAGTGGGCAAAAAAGGTAGTGCAAGCGCTTGACCATGCAATGGAGAAAGGGCGTGGAAGAGGCGCAGTAAGACTTGAAGGCAGGATGCTAGATGCTGTTCACTACAAGCAGGCAAAGGCTATTTTAGCTGCAGCAGAGGAATAAGATCATTTGACATATAGTCATGTGTAGCCATGTGCCTGTATGATTTACTGCAACTCTTGATATCATAGCTGAGATTAACTGGGACAAAGAGTCCGCTCTTGATAATGGTATACCTCTATATGTCAGATCGTAACTCCCCTGATTCTTTTATTTCAGAAACCGCGTTGCATCTGAAGTCGGAGGAAAATTTTTATCTCACACATCCATTGCACCACCAAAAAATTGTAGTTAGACAATAAGAAATGGAGGTCTATGTAGTCAAACCATATACTAGAAGTTTATTCTTGAAGGATTAATACAAATAGAGTGTCTTCTTGCATTGGAATTGGCACGCAACAGGAGCAGTAAATCAACAAAAGGCAAAAGACAAAAGAAAACAAGAAGAGCAAGAAATACCAGCAGGCAAAATGCTAAAAGATTGACACTTGGAGAGAAGCTAGCCCAATATCTCAACGAGACACTATCTTTTGAAAATGCAGCAGTATCAAGGCTGCAATCAAGAATAAAAGAACCACAGTTAGAAGATGCAAAGCAGCAGCTCCAACAACATTTAGAGGTGACAAAAGAGCAGCAAAATAGGCTAAAGCAACTTATCACAAATCTCGGAGCAAGACCAACCAACGATTCTGGACAACTGCCCATTTTAGTACCTCCTAGAACCCTTGCCAATACCTTAAAAAAATCAATGACTTCTGCAGAACAGCAAATAAAGTCAGCAAAGGAAGATCTGATAATAGAGAATGCGGAAATTACAATGTATGATACATTGCTTCAAGTGGCACAATTAATGAATGCTGGAGATGCTGTACCTGTATTAAATCAAAACTTGGCAGAGGAAAGAGCCATGGCTGACTGGATAAGGGCCAATACGCCTGCGATGATAACTCAACTTTATCCAGAAATACAGTCGTCCATTGTTCTACCAGAGGGAGAAGAAGGACGAGAGGTGGCTACAGAAGGAGCCGTAACACCTGCAACAGAAGATGAAGAGGAAAAGAGAATGGGCCCTACTGCTGCCGAGGCTTAAAGCAAGAACTATTGACCCTATCTCTGCAAGAACATATTTGTGAAAAATCCCTCAAGGACTCAAAAAAGGCTTCAATTTTTTGTTATAGAAGATTTTTTATCTCCCCCTTAAATTTGGGTGGTCTTAAACATTACGATGTTGAGCTGGAAAGTAATTTCCTGTTTTTATGGTCATCAGGAGTCACTTGTTGCTCTTTCTAATACATCAAAATCTATTAAAACTACTAGGCTTGTGCATAGAGAAGAAATTGGCAGTCAGGCGTTATTTGCTGAGGAAGAAGCATTTTAACGTGGTCCGTCAGAAGCAAGAATAATTTTCTTAATTGCTACAATTCCAATATAGTATTAGGGTAGAATGGATATTATACAAATTATCGATTTAGTCAGGTTGAACGGAGCAAATGAACTCTAGCGGTCGCTACTGGAGTTAACAAAAAATAAAAAATAAAAAATAAAGGCTTAGTCCACATACTTTGGTAGTTAACAACTACTTCACTGCGAGTGCATGTGTATGTGTTTTACATTAGTCCCTTTTCTTTCCAAGTTAAGGGAAATCAATGAACCTGTCATAGCTCATATGTGTACATCTGGAACTACTACGATAGAGTCTACATCTGGAATTCTCGAAGATATCTCAGGAGCTATCCAAGATACATCTGGAGCTATTATGATTGAGTTATCTGTTCCGCCGGAGTCCACATCATCAACTACATAGTCTAAATCCAATATTGTCGCAGATGCTACTTGTTGTCCTGCTCCTCCTATAATTCCCATTGTTGACATGACAGCCTGCAGTCATAGATCCAGCTATGGCTACAATTAGAACAAAGTCGTCATGGAGCAAGTGCTTTCAGCTGTTGTATCATTTCTTGTACGTAATCAAATCCCTGCTGCCAGAATTCTTCTTCTGAAATGTCAATACCTGCCTCCATCAACAGCTCTTCCGGCTTCCTCGACCCGCCTGCAGACAATATCTTGAAATACTTGGGGACAAAGGACGATCTTCCTTCAAGTTTGTACTGCTTGTAAAGGGAAAGGACAAGCAAGTTGCCAAACGAGTAGGCGTAGGTGTAAAATGGGGTGTGGTAAAAATGAGGAATGTATACCCACTCCCATTCAAAATCGGGAGATATTGTTATCGAGTTGCCAAACTGCTCCTTGAGGTTGTCCATGTATATTTTTGAGATTACATCAATGGTAGCATTATTTTCGCCTATCGCTTTGTGCGCGTCAATTTCAAAAAGCGTAAAGTACGCCTGACGGATTATTGTCGCATAAAGGTTGTCTATTTGCTCTGCCAGCAAAATTCTACGCTCCTTTTTCGACATCATTTCTGCTAGCTTTTCGTTGAGCAGCATCTCGGCAAACACTGACGCGGTTTCTGCAAGCGGGAGCGGCGCATGAAAGACCATCAATGGCATATCGGAGGCGAGCATGCTGTGTATTGCATGGCCAAATTCATGGGCAAGAGTTGATACGTCCCTTGTAAGTCCATCAAAGTTTAGGAGCACGTAGGGTGTCAGCTTGGGTGTCACTGTATAGCAAAACGCACCACCCCGCTTTGCCTTCCTTATTTCAGAATCGATATGGTGCTCGTCAAACACTCGCTCGGCGAGTCTGCGAAACTGAGGGTCAAAGTTCCCAAAACTTTCTAGCACACTCTCGACCGCTCTGGCGTATGTAAACTTTTTGCTGTCCGATGCTTTATTTGATATAGGAGCGTAGAGATGGTATCTGTGCAGTTTTTTCATTTTCAACATCTTGGCTTTTTCTACAAAATAGTCATGAAATATGCCTACATTCTTCCTACATGCTGCCAGTAACGCCTCAACTGTTGCATCGTCCAAGTTGTTGGCTATGTTACGTACAGAGATTGGAGATTTATAGCCCCGCATCAAAATTGCCTCGTCACGCCATTCCATGATGATGTTCTGGTAGATCTCACCGAGGACGCCGCTATTTTTTTTGTAGACCTGCAATAACGATTTGTAGGCAGCTTCTCTTCTATTGCCGTCTGGGCTTCTAACGAGCGATACTAGCTTTTCCTTGTTATCGAATTTTTTCTCTATTGTTTTTCTACCGTGCCGAAGCTTCATCGTAAATTCAAAGCCGCTTGTCATCTTATCATATATCTTGATGAGGGCCCCGATGCCAGTGACTTCAAGGGTGCTGATTATTTTTTCTTCCGGCTCACTGAGTGAATACTTGGCGACCAGTCGCTTATGGCGGAGATGTTCTTGATAGGCTTTTGGAATAGCGTTTATTAACCTATTTGCATTTTCATGATCGATCTGCTTCTTGAACCACAAATCAAAGAATAACATCCTATTGCTGATTTCTGACGCCAGTTTTTCCATCTTGATCACTAATGCAGATGCCTCGTTTGAAGAAGTGTCGGCATAATAGCTCAGGTATGCATGACCGCTTGCAATTGATACTTTTTCAGAGATGCTTTCAACCATGTGAATGAGATGTTCAAACTCTTCCGGCGAAATTTCTTGGCGCAGGAGCTGCCTACTCTGTTCAAACTGCACAAGCTGCTCTTCAATTGATCCCAAAAACCGACTAAATTCTTCACTGGAAGGATCTTTGACTAGGTCAGTTATGTTCCACCCTCCTACCTTCATATTGGCATAGATACTAGTCATATGAGTTACAGCCACTTACGATCTTGTCGTTACATAAGTATCTTGTTGAGCCTGAGGTAAAAAATTGCGGCCAAAAACAGCTATATGGTTCTTGCCGCGAATGTAGTTTACTTTGCATTCTTGGAGCAAGTTTGGACGAGAGGCCGAATATGTAGTAGCTCTCTACCTAAAGTCTTTGGGGTGGAATGTTGCTTTGTCAAGAGGAAGCAGGGGGCCGGCAGATATTGTCGCTACATTTGGCAATACGTACTGGTTCATTCAAGTAAAGTCAAGCGCTGGTGTGCCCCGGATCAGAGGTTACGAAATAAAAAGGCTCAAGGAGATAGCAGCATGCAAGGGGGGTCTGCCTGTCGTTTCTACCTTCCAGCCTTTCCGCAGTGGATTCAGCACTGGTAACTATTCCATACTATTCTACATGCTTGACAACTGGCAGGCTCTGGACCCTGTGAGCGTGCTGGAAAGTAGATGACTGAACGATAGGCAGTTCCCAACTTCCTGTTACCTGCCGAACCCTGAAGTTATATAATATACCAGTTAGTAGCCTCATATACGCCCAGAGACGTGGATGTGGATTAAGTTATAACCAGATCTGAAAGCAAAAGAATGAGAAAAGCACCGAAGCAGCCAACATACATTCTCACAGGCACACAAAGGCACGTTACAGATAGGTCAAAACGCTCAATGTTGTATCGTATTTGGTGGTGAGCAGAAGACATGAAGGGGTTTCGGGTTGAGGAGTCATTCGGATC
>JBJMEE010000065.1:0-6326 GCA_045809585.1 Nitrososphaera sp.
TGTTCGTTGACAGGACCTGCATAACCCATAATGAAAAAGTATGCAGAAATATATCTCTCTAAAGGCATTGACCAAATTTTTGTAACTATGCACGTATGATAAAATCATCTAATACTATGGTGGGGTCGGTGGGATTCGAACCCACGACCTCCAGCGCCCCAGGCTGACATCCTGCCAAGCTAGACGACGACCCCTTGCATTCCTTGACCGCAATAACCTCTTATATACTGTAAAAAAATTCGTACTACTTGATAAGAACTCTTAGAAAGAGTATATTGAAGATTGTGGTGGTGCAAACGGATAAACTGCAATCCAATAAAATCTAAAGTCAATCAGACAGCCTTCATTCTGCCAAAAGAATAGACACCAAACACTCCTAGTGCGGTGGTATAGCCGACCAGAATTGCGAGATCAAGCTCAACTCCGTAGCTTCCAGTGCCAAGCATCAAGTTCCTCAAAGCATCAACCCCATATGTCACAGGGTCTGCAGCGGTCAGGACTGAAAGCCATGGTGGCAGGTTGTCAAGTGGAAAGAGAGCACCCGACAGAAAGAATAGAGGAAATACCACAAAGCTAACGATCATCTGGAATCCTTCAAGGCTGTACATATAGCTACCAAGGGCTAGTCCAAGCGATGTGAGCCCAAATGACATCAGGAGGACTACCACTACGGCCTGTACAAGCGAGAGTGGAGTGAACGGGATTCCAATTGCAACTCCAATTGCAAGTAGTATTGCAGCCTGAATAAGTGAATTGGTCATGCCACCTAATGTCTTGCCCACAAACACTGTGGCTCTGCTAACAGGCGCCACCATCACACTCTTCAAAAAATCAAATTTTCGATCCCATATTATGTACGACCCATAAAAAACTGATGTAAATATTATTGACATGCTCACGATGCCGGGGAAAATGAATTGTTGATAATCAACGCCCGGTGGCAATGTAGAAGGAGTTGCAGAACCCAATCCTGATCCAATGACAAAAAGCCATAGGATGGGCGTAAAGGTTGATGCTACAAGCCGGCTCCGCTCCCGCAAGAATACTTTGAACTCGCGAAGCCATATTGCATACAGCTTGACTAAATGATCCTGTATGCTAATCGTATTTTGCATATCTATCTGCAAAACCTCCCTCAGGCGCTTCCTTGATGTTGCGACCAGTCAAATGTATGAATACATCATTGAGTGTGGGACTAGCAAACTCGGCTGTGTCTGCCTCTATGTGTCGCAGTAGTATAGGCAGGTCGCGCTTTGCGTTACTGACCGATAATACCAAAAACCCATTGTTCTGCTCGACCTTGTGAACAAACTCAAACTGGTTGATGATCTTATCTGGATCGTGACGTGTCTTGATCCTGATGATGTCGCCTCCGAGGCCAGCCTTCAACCCTGCTGGAGTGTCAAGTGCTACTATTCGTCCCTTGTCAATAATGCCGATTCTGTCACAGAGTATGTCAGCCTCTTCCATGTAATGTGTCGTCAAAATCACAGTCATTTTTTCCTCTCTTACAAGGCGCTGTATGTACTTCCACATAGTCTCCCTGCTTGCAGGGTCAAGTCCAAGAGTCGGCTCATCAAGGAACATTACCTTTGGTTTGTGAAGCAATCCACGGGCAATTTCAAGGCGCCTTCGCATGCCCCCGGAATATGTCTTGACTTGGTCGTGCCTGCGCTCGGTCAGGCCAACCAGCTTTAGAACTTCATCTATTCTTTGCTTCCTTGTATGCCGGGGCACACTATACAGCATGGAATGCAGTTGCAAATTTTCGTATCCTGTGAGCATGTCATCGCTGCTTGGAGCCTGAAACACAATCCCAATACTTGAGCGCACCTTCCCTGGTTGGCAGACAATGTCATAGCCATTCACTGAAGCGCTGCCAGATGATGGTTTGAGCAGGGTAGCTAGCATATGTATTGTGGTGGTCTTGCCTGCTCCATTTGAGCCCAGCAACCCAAAAACTTCATTTTCATTAATGTCCAGTGTAAGGTTATCTACTGCAATGTGATAGCCATACTTTTTGACAAGGTTCCTTATCTTTATCATCGAGAATAGTTACAACAAGATTATCGCAGCTGCAGGTATTATGCCTTGATATTTAGTGGGAAAAGAAAAAACAAAAAATGAAAAGGAAAACGTCACTTGCCTCCTATCTTAAACATCTTTGTGCCACACACCGTGCATGTGCCTTGCGTGGCCGGCTTGCCGTTTTTCATGGTCACTTTTTTCTCATCTTTCATTGTTCTTTTGGCTTTACATTTGACGCAATATGCCTCTGTTGCCATGGAGCCCTATACTGACGGGGGTAAAAGAAGCTTTCCTCGTGCTATATCTTTAGCTATAGCTTTAGCTTTAGCCATAGCCATAGCTATAGCTCAGGCACCAACCAGTCGATGAGGGCATCTAATTCTTCGCAGCTTATGGTAACTCTGATTGGCCCAAGCGGGGATTCCTGCTCTTCCTCTATCACTGCTGCAATGCCGGCTGTGGCAGCCTGCTTGTTAAGCAAAAACCATGTGCTATCGCCTGCTCGATTGTCCAAGAGCATCCTCCTCAGCACACCCATTGCAGACCTTGAGCGCACCTGCTCGTATAATATAGCAAGAGAATCGCTTCCAACTGCTCTGCCCACCGCTCTGCTTCTATATGAGACCTCTGGAGAACATCTTGTGAATAGATTTGCAATCGCTTCAATGACTTTTTGTGCATCCTCTGATGGGTTGACCGTAGCCTCGACCTTGAGCTCTATTTTCGATGCGATGTTAGGCTTTTTCAAATCTCTTTCCTTCACTTACCTCCTCAAGCCATTCTTTGACAATATCGTAGGCACGCAGCTTTAGTTCCTCTAGTGTGAGATCGTTATTGGATATCATCTCATTTGCAAGTGCAATTGCCTCGCTAACTCCGACTGATAGTTCACGCTTGTCCCTTCCTGCAAATTCATTGCCATTTGAAGGAGCGTCTGCTCTGGCCCTTTCCTTGAGGTGCTTAAAGCGTGTGTTCTGGGATGCATGAATTGCAAGAAGTTTTACGTGTCCCGCCTCCTTTAGAACTTCAACTTCGGCTATACTGCGTATGCCATCTATCACCACATTACTACAGCTGCTGCCATCTCTTGCCAGTTTTTGTAGCACGATGTGACCCACAGCTCCCGGCCCTAGATCCTGCCTGAGCTTGAGCATCATCTTTCCGAGGTTGATGTCGGTAGGCTCTAGACCCTGCCTTTTTGCCTCTTCCCTCACAGCGTCGCCCATGGTCACAACCGCAAAGCCTTTTTCCTTAAGAAACGATGCGACTGAGGATTTACCAGCACCTGGCATCCCTGTGAGGCAGACTATGAGTCTTCTTCTTCTTCTTTTTTTAGACATATTTTGATGTCATTCTGCAGAAAGGTCCCAATAGGTGGCGTCTTTGAATTCTTCTTTAGGCTTACCTAATGCCTTCCACTCTTTAAATGACTTTGGGTATAACTTGACGTTTTTGAATCCTGCCAGCTTGAGTGCATAGTAGGTTAAGCCTGAAAGAGTACCAACACTTCCGCAGTATGTGATTATCTCGGCGTCATTTGTTATGCCGCGATTTTCAATGAGTCGCTTTAGCTCTTCAGCATCGCGTAGAATGCTGCCCTCTGACCCTACCATTGTATAAGGTATGTTTCTTGCGCCCGGTATATGCTCTGTCAGGTAGTTCAGGCGCTCCCTTGAATCTACGAGCAGCGTGCCGGGCTGCGACTTCGCCGCCTCAACGTATGAAGCATTGACATAGATGTCCTTTTTGATGTTGAGCGAATGCCTCGCCCTTGGAAAAGTGCGCTGCGGTTTTTTTTCAGTTTCAAGACCAAGCTCCTTCCACTGCTTAAATGTCATCTCCAGGAGCGCAGTGTTGTCGTGGCCAATGTATTGAAACGTCCACGCTACTCTAGCGGCAAGCGCACCAAATGTGTCGTCATATAGTACTACTGGCGTACTGTCAGATATGCCAAGCTCCTCTAGAAGTGTCACTATTTTCTCTGGTAGATCGTTTTCAAGAACATGTGCAAGAGGCAATGAAACTGCGGTAGGTATGTGTTCCTTTTGGTAGTCTTCTGCTCTGCGTGTATCAACTACACGCACTGACTTTCTGCGTATAAGCGACCTGAGGGTGTCGACGTCACACACTATTGGAAGCTTGAAATGTTGTTCTTTCTCCGACACCTTGGCTTCTTTTTTCTTTCTTGCAGCCACCGCTGTTGTCGTCAAGCTGCGCATTCTCCTCTCGCAGTCTTGGCAGTAAAGTATGAGTCGCTGCCATAATCTCGATAGTCATCGGGATTCTGCTGAGGAGAAGGGGGCAGCTGTATCACTTGTCCAAGGGCTGCTTTCATGTCTTCGATGTTCTTGATGCTTCCAGATCCTTGACCTTTTACTAAGCGGATAATCCACTGGTGCAACGTTTCGTTATCATTACCATCACCACCACCATTATCATCTGTAGCAGCAGCAGCAGCTACTCCTCTTTCTTTCTTGTATAGCTCAATTATCTTCAATGCTGTATCAATTACTCTCTTTGCTGGAACTCGCATCACCGCCTTTCCTAGCTCGCCTGCCTCGCCTGCGCTGCCTCCAAACAACATAGTGTAAGTCGGAGTCATCGTGTTATTCATCCTAGTTGCGCCGCCAAAGAACCCGATGGTTGCGATTTCATGCTGGCCGCAAGAGTTGGGACAGCCACTTATCTTAATGGTTGCATCTCGCAAGGAATCATCGATATCAAGTCCTAGCTCTAGGAACTTGCGCTGCACCTCCTTTGCAAGCCTGTGTGAATTAGTAATTGCGAGGTTACATGATGTAGTCCCAGAACAACCAACTGCAGAAGCGATTGTCAGGGCACCGGGGTTTGCAAGACCCGCAGATGCAAGCTTTTCATAAAGGTTAGGAAGATCGGTTTCCTGAACATAGCGCAGTGCAAAGTTCTGGTGAGCAGTATTCCGAGCAACCGCTTCTGCAGAATAGTCGCGGATTGCCGCAGCAAGTATCCGCAGCTGGCTTGCTGTGATGTCTCCAGCTCCTAGCGTAATAAACGCTGTAAAATATCCCTCCTGCTTTTGTGGAACCGCATTGGTATGAAGCCACCGGTCAAATCCGGAGCTATCCTTTGTAACCTTCGGGTTCAGCATCGGCAATTTAGTCCTTATCCTTGGCGCATTTGGCAGCAGCTGCCTTGTATCCTCATGAGACTTGACATCATAGAGTTGTGCTGTAGAATGTGAAGTTGTCATCTCCACTATCGAGCGCTCCTGGAGGACCATCTTTTGGAATTTTTCCCATCCTATCTCGTGTACAAGATAGCGCATCCTGTTCCTTGCCATGTTTTGACGGTTGCCATGTCTGTCAAAGAGCCTGATTGTTGCCATGCATGTTGCGAGGACTCTGTCTTCGGATGTAAAGTCTTCAAGCAAATGCCCTATGAAAGAGGCAGCTCCCAATCCGCCACCGAGATAAATCTTGAATCCTCTAATCGTTTCACCACCACTACTGCCATTTTCAGTCGATGATTTGACTGCAGGCACAAGTCCAATGTCTGCTATCCTGACCAGACCGTGGTTATCGCAGCATGAGAAGTTGATCTTGAATTTGCGCGGAAGATTCTGGCACATTGGATTTCGCAGTAAGAATCTTGCAATCGCTTTAGAGTATGGAGTAGAGTCAAATGCTTCGCTGGGGCATACACCAGCAAAATGGCTGCACATGACATTTCTTACACTATTGCCACATGCCTCTCTGGTTGTAAGGCCGACTTCAACTAGGCCTCTCATCACTTCACTGACATCCTCAAGCTGAACCCAGTGGAGCTGAATGTTCTGGCGGGTTGAAACATGGGCAGAGCCTATCGAAAATGCCTCAGAGAGGCTTGCGATCTTCTCAAGCTGCTCAGGTGTTATTTCGCCGCCTGGCACCTTTATCCTGACCATGCTGTAGTCCATGCGAAGACGCGATCCGTAGGCCCCATGCTGCAGTCTGAAACGGCGAAAGTCATCATCTGAAATCTTGCCTTGCCTGAATAGCCTCACTCTTTTAGCAAAGATCTCTGTTTCCTCTTCTCTACCCCACCTTGGGTTGGACTTTGGCGCTGCTGTTGCTGCTGTTTTATTAGAGTTGTTATTAACTGCAGACGCGGCCACTCTAGATTTCTTCATTAGTTGATATAGAATATGGCTATTTTAATGATATATATTTTTGTGGATGTGGGAGATATCGGCAGCAGTTATCGGCGCAAGCGGCAATATATAGCGGGTATATTTCTATCCCAAGCGTTTTTGAGTACGAATGCCTGTTATGCAGAGACGG
>JBJMEE010000066.1:0-22606 GCA_045809585.1 Nitrososphaera sp.
TACAAGTGTGTATGCCGCGGCAACAGCCTATTCATCCTCGACACCAAATTCCATTCTGGCACTGGCTGGCCCAGCTTCTGGACGTCAATAAATGAAGGAAGTGTAAAAGAAGAAAGCGACAAAAATTATGGCATGATAAGAACTGAAATCATTTGTGCCAAGTGCGGTGCACATTTGGGGCATGTATTTGATGGCGGACCAGAGCCAACCGGCCTGCACCAACTGCATCAATCCTTTGTCTCTTTCGCTATAAAAGGACAAGGATAAGGAATGCAATGAATGAGTACGCGACAAAGATTGATTACAGTACTTGACATTTGACAGCACAAACGTAAAATGAGATGCGCAAGCAAACCGCTATAATATAAGAATAGCAAGCATAGGCAGGAAGCTATTATGATTACTTACATAGGTGGAACATAGAACAGCAGCAGTAGAAAGTCTGCTTATGAGTGTCAGTCAAGACCCATATTCAAGCAAGGCTAAGAGCTACCAAATAGAGGAATACAAAATTTTTGAAGGTGTGTTATTATTCAACAACTGCGGTAGCAAGTCCGAATATGTTGGCAGCAGTAGGGCAAGATGTATATGTGCATCTCCTCTTCTTCTTCCTCCTATTTCTTGCAGGAAGCAAAAAAGCGCTATAACGGTCATTAAGAAATCTGTAGTAGAGGATCAATCGACAATTCATTATTATTACAGTACGTGTGCAGTAGCGGAGTATATGCCCAATCTAGTTCTGTCAATAGGCCTAGCATTGACACTTTTATTTTCATCAGTATATAATTTTGCAGTTGCTCAAGAAGCCGAGATTACAGGCGGAACACCCTCTGTAAATGACATCAACCTGAAGGTTGAGCAAGTTGCCAGCGGACTGGTATCTCCAACCACGATGGATTTCTTAGATGAAGACACTATACTGGTGCTTGAAAAGGACAATGGCAGAGTAATGATGATTAAAGACGGCGAGATTGAGCCGGAGCCACTCCTTGATGTCGCAGTCGCAAATGACGGCGAAAGAGGAATGCTAGGCGCTGCAGTTTCACGGGAAAATGAGACAACTACCTATGTCTTTTTGTATTTCACCGAATCCGGCGGGGGGGTTGATGGTGACGATGTGCAGGGAGTTCCCCCCGCAGGCAACCGCCTCTACAGGTATGAGCTGCAGGGAGACCAACTTGTGAATCCAAAGCTCTTGCTTGACCTCCCAGCCCTTCCAGGGCCACGCTACAATGGCGGACCCGTCGTTATCGGTCCAGACAACAATGTCTATATCATCACAGGTGACGTTGGAGGTCATGCCACCCTGGTGCAGAATTTTGAAAACGGTTCTGCAGCAGACGGGACAAGCGGGATACTTAGGATCGGCAAAAATGGAGAGGTTCCCGAGGCGATCATCGGAACTGATTCCTTTGGCAAATACTACTTCGCATACGGGATGCGCAGCAGCCATGGCATGAACTTTGATCCCCTGACAGGCATGCTATGGGATACTGAGAATGGCGCACCCTTTGTGGATGAGATCAACTTAGTTGAGTCTGGCTTTAACAGCGGCTGGAAAGACGTGCAAGGAATGGTGCCATCAGACAACAACCTGACAGGCCTTGTGATGCTCAGCCCAGAGAGTCACTACAGCAACCCAGAGTTTACATGGACAGAGCCAGTTGACCCTACGGCACTAGAGTTCCTCAATTCAAGTGCACTTGGGGAACAGTATGGGAATGATATGTTTGTGGGAGACATTCGCAATGGCGCAATATACCACTTTGAGCTGAATGAAAATAGGTCTGCCTTTGCCCTTGAAGGCGCGCTGGATGACATAGTAGCAAATACTCCTGAGGAAGCAGCAGACGCTATCTTTGGTACAGGTTTTGGGGGTATAACCGACATCAAGACCGGCCCTGATGGATACCTGTATGTCCTATCAACTGTAAATGGGACATTATTCCGAGTCGTTCCTGCTGCCGATACGCTGCCAAATGCAGGAGGAGTAGGAGCAGTAGATACTGCTGAGCTGACGATCAGATCGGCGGATCTCTCAGGCGATACAATAACAGGGGTATACATTGTCATTAAAGCAACCAACGGAACTACTCTGATGGAAGGACATGCTCCGCTAACATTTACTGGAACTGTTGGATCTACATACACTGTTACGGTACCTGTTTTAGGCAACGTGGATTTTGAGAAATGGGATAATGGACTTACAGACAGAACAAGAACCATAGTTCTCGGCCAAGACGACACTACCATTACAGCATATCTAGAAGTTGATTTACCCACTGCTAATGCTACAATAGATTCACGGGAAATCCTCATACAGAGGTTTGCCGATATTGTGGACCAAGACAACTGCTTTGATACAGATGATGCAAGCAGACTGAATATGGTTATTAATAGTGTAATTCGGAACATCTTTAGCGAAAGCGAAGGAGGCAGCAATCATCTGCAACAGGAGATAAATAGGCTTGTTCAAAATTGCCAAGTCGTTGATGCCGGTGCCGATGAACTCAACCAAGGCAATGCCAGTAATAGCACAGGACCAAGTGAACCGAGCAGCGACGAGAGTGGTGGTGATGGATCAGATGAACCGAGCAGCGACGAGAGTGGTGGTGATGAGGAGGAAGAATAGTAGGAGGACGACGGATCGTGTACAACAGCTAATCCACAGCTAATCATCTTTCAACTTTTTCTGTATCATCTCTAGTGCAACCTTTGGGTCTGCCTTGCCTTTTGTGATCTGCATCACCTTGCCAAGCAAAAAGTTTGCAACATTGGCATTGCGTCTTGCATCCTGGACTGCTGCCTGCTCCGTCTTGAAGACTGACTGAACTGCCTGTGCCAGCATACTCACATCATCAATTCTACTGGCATGCATCCTTATTGCCAGTGCAGAAGGCATCTCACCCGTCCTTACTATTTGACCAAGGATCTGCTTGGCAATGGTCCTGTTTATCATATTTTGATTTACCAGTCTTGTGAGATCCGCAATATGCTCGGGTCCTATCTTGACGCCTGCAAGGATCGAGCGCTCTTTCTCATCATCTTCTTCTTCTTTTTTCTGCCGCTCGTCTATAAAGCTCATAAGATCAGTCACTATCCAGTTGGCTATCTCTTTTGGCGAGAAGTATATCACAAGAGTGGATTCGAAAAAATCAGCAAGCTCCTTCTTCCCTATTAGCACTTGTGCAATGTGGGCTGACAGGCCATATTTTGACATAAAACGCTCCTTGCGGCTGTCTGGAAGCTCAGGCATAGATTGCTTGATAAATGAGATAAACTCGCTTCCAAGCACTACCATTGGGATGTCAGGCTCTGGGAAGTAGCGGTAGTCTTGCTCCTCTTCTTTTGTCCTTGACTCCTTTGTCACTTTTCTTGCATCGTCCCAGTGCCGCGTCTCTGACCTGATTTCGATCTCGCGGGATACCATAGTTCTTTGCCTTGTGATTTCATAGCGCAATGCCTTTTCTACATCGGCAAAAGAGCTGATATTCTTTATCTCGACCTTATTGCCACCGTCTACCGATACATTGGCATCGCAGCGCACAGATCCTTCAAGCTTTGTGTCGCATACACCAAGGTGCTCTATTATTGAAGTTATCTTGTCAAGGAACATCCGCACATCCTTTGGGTCGACGAAGTCCGGCTCTGTCACTATCTCAACAAGTGGGACACCGGCTCTGTTGTAGTCGATCAAGACATAAACGCTGGTATCCATACTACCGCTCGAATATACAAGTCTACCAGGATCTTCTTCAAGCTGCACTCGTCTTATCCTTGCGTCCTTGCCATTACCATACTCCAGTTTGCCGTCTACACCAATGCTCGTTATGCTGTATGCGTTGTACTGTGTCAGCTGGAAGTTCTTGGGCAAATCAGGGTAAAAATAGTTCTTGCGGTAGAATGCTATTTCATCTGGAAACTTGCAGCCAAGCGCAAGTGTGATCATTGCGGCAAACTCAACAGTCTTTTGGTTCAAAAGCGGTAATGTTCCCGGCAGTCCCGCACATATAGGACAGATATTCGCGTTTGGAGCTTTTGCCCTATAGTCCGAACTGCATCGGCAGAACAGCTTGCTCTTTGCGCCTGTGAGCTGGCAATGAATTTCAAGCCCTATCTTTATAGTAGCCATCACAGCTCAGGGCTCCTTTGCACTTTTGCGGCTTGCTCAAACAAA
This sequence comes from Nitrososphaera sp., assembly GCA_045809585.1. Taxonomy (GTDB): domain Archaea; phylum Thermoproteota; class Nitrososphaeria; order Nitrososphaerales; family Nitrososphaeraceae; genus Nitrososphaera. Next base: position 4,178 of record JBJMEE010000066.1, read on the forward strand.
TAGGCCACATCAAGCATCGTCTGTTCTGCAAATTTGTCTGCCATTACCTGCAAACCCACAGGCAAGCCATCAGCAAAACCGGCAGGAACCGACATTGCAGGCATGCCAGTAAGATTCGCTACAACTGTGTCAATGTCGACAAGATACATCTTGAGTGGATCGTCTATCCTTTCACCTATTTTGAAGGGAAGTATGGGCATGGTAGGTCCTATCAAGACGTCATAGCTTTTGAAAAGGGTTTCCATCTCACGTTTCAGAAGTGATCGCACCTGGTGCGCCTTCAGATAATACTTGCCGTAATATCCTGAAGAGAGCACGTACGACCCAACAATTATCCTCCTCTTCGCCTCCTCGCCGAAGTTGCTGCGCGCCCTAGCAAAATAGCTGTTCCATTCGTAGCCTTCAGGGTTCATGTCAAAACCGTAGCGGATGTTATCATAACGTGCGAGATTGCTACTTGCTTCGGCAGTTGCGATTGTATAGTAGGAGGCAAGTGCATACTGCACTGAGGGAAGAGACACTTGTTCGCACTTGCAGCCCTGCTCCTCCAGTGTATCTGCAGCTTTGTAGATCATGTTGGATACTGCAGGGTCTGCACCTTCGGTGAACTCCTTGACAAGACCTACATGTACTCCTCTTCTTTCTTTAAGTGAATATGTAGGTTTGCTGCTGTTGGTCGTAGTGTGATCGTTTTCATCGGACCCGGCAATCACATTTAGAATTGAAACTACGTCTGATACTGTTCTGCCAATAGGTCCTATCTGCTCTAGGCTGTTTGCATAGGATACAAGCCCAAATCTGCTCACAAGGCCGTATGTGGGTTTGAGCCCAACTACGGAGCAAAAACTGGCTGGACATCTGACTGAGCCTCCTGTGTCCGAACCAAGTGATGCGGCGCATTCGAGGGCGGCCACGCTGGCTGCGCTTCCACCTGACGAGCCACCTGAGACCCTACTGATATCCCAAGGGTTCCTAGTGGGACCACGTCGGCTAAACTCTGTAGTAGAACCCATTGCAAACTCATCGAGATTTGCCTTGCCGATTACAATTGCATCAGCAGCCAACAGTCGCTTGATCACTGTTGCATCGTATGCAGGTACATAACTCTCAAGCATCTTTGAGGCGCAAGTAGTTTTCATCCCTTTTGTGCAAATATTGTCCTTGATGCTCACGGCGACTCCTGCAAGCGGGCCACTTTGCTCGCCATCTCTGATCTTCCTATCAAGCCTGAGCGCTCTATCAAGTCCTTCTTCCTTGTTGAGTGTAACAAAGGCGTTTACCTTGGGTTCTATTTTTTCAATCCTTTCAAAGAGAGTGGAGATATATTCCTCTGCAGAAAATTCTCTGTTTTTGATGCCTTCAATGACCTGCGTAGCCTCAAGGATATAGAGCGGCAATTCAGACCATCCTTGGACCTTTCACAAAGCCATCCTTTCTGTATCCTGTTCCAAGCACAGCGTCTTCGAAATTCTGTGGGGTATCTTTCCGCAGTTCTGAAAATTTCTTTTTCATCGCTAGCGGTTTGACCTCCTCAAGTGGTATTGTGTCCAGCTTGTTCAAGTAGCTGATTATGTCTTCTATCTGTGCAGAATAGCGCTGTAACTCTACATCTGACATCTCGAGCTTTGCAAGCCATCCAAGATGCTTTACTTCGTCTCTTGTAACTACCATACTATCATGGCGCCAGCCTATCTATGTCTCTTGGATAAAGTGTAACGTCGCGGATATTTTCGACTTTTGTTAATGCCATCATGAGCCGCTCAAGGCCAAGACCAAAGCCAGCGTGCGGTGGAACCCCGTAATCAAATACCCGTAGATGGTAGTCAAATGCCTCATGCTTTAAGCCCTGCTTTGTCATGCGCTCTATCAGCTGATCTTTGTGGTTTATTCTGGTGCTGCCTGATGAGACTTCAAGTCCGCCACACATCAGGTCAAAGGATTCGCATATCCTACTGTCTGCAGCGCTTGGTTGGATATAGAACGGCTTGGTCGAAGTTGGCCAGTCAATTATGAAGTAAAAGTCATTGAGGCGCTCGTGCAGTATGCTCTTCATAATCTGTGGCGAAATGTCATCTCCCCACTGTATGCGCTCTCCAGCCTCCTGCAATCTATCGATGATGTCAGAATAAGTGTATTTTGCAAATGGTAGTTCCATGGACGGCAACTCAAGCTGTAGATATCCCAGATCATCTTGATTCTTTTCTTTTATTGTATCAACAATCTTTAATATCATCCGTTCAAGCAGCGACATGACATCATTATAGTCAACAAATGCACGCTCGACATCGATTGATATCGCTTCTGACAAATGTCTGTTGGTACGGGAGGGCTCTGCACGAAAAATAGGCCCGATCTCAAAGACACTTTCAAATGCCATTGTTAACTGTTCTTTGTATAACTGTGGGCTCTGCGCAAGAAACGCCTCTCTGTCATAATAGAAAATTGGAAAGAGTGCTGCCCCGCCTTCTGTTGCAGTGGCTATCATCTTTGGCGTGTTCACTTCAATGAATCTCTGTTCTAAGAGGAATTCCCGGACAGAATTGAGTACGGTCTGACGTATGCGAAATATCGATCCAAGATAATTGCGCCGTAGATCAACTGCACGAAGGTCAAGCCGTGTATCAATGCCTACAGTTGATGTCCTGCTCTGAACAAGGAAAGGCGCCGCCTTTTTTGCTATTGAAAATACCCTGATCTCAATTGGCACTATTTCAGCGCCGTTTGGGACCTTTTCCTGCGGCCTCACCTTTCCGCGTACACCAATAGAGCTGTGCTCCTTGACCTCTTTGGCCAATTCGAAAAGCGAATCACTGCATTCACTCTTCTTTACTGTGATCTGGATTTCACCGTACATATCCCTTAATATGATAAACTGGATGTTGCCATGATCTCTTATACTGGCTACCCAACCCATGATAATAACTTCAGCATCTCCTACGGAGAAGGCTATTTCCTTGGAATAATGGGTTCTTCGCCAATGTCTTAGATCTTCTTCCTGCAGCAGTTCGCCCAATTAAACAGGGGTATATCGAAGAGGTTAATTTAACCTTACCAGCATCGGTATGCTGGCTAGCAGCAATCGAATTATGCTACTAGCACAGAATTTCTGTTGCAATGTTGTCGAGCACTCTGCTGACGGCTTGCTTTTTGACAATGCCAGTCACAAAGTGAGGCTTGCCTCCACCCCGGCCATCAGTGTCAGCAAATTGCTTGAACATTTTGTTCAAGTCAATCTCTTTCATTTTTTCATTGCGAGCGAAAACTATGTTTGCTCCTTCATCAGAGATGTTCGCAAGAAGGACTAGGGTGTTTGGATTGATAATTATTTCACCTGCAAATTCTTGAAGTTGATCATCTGACAGGTTTTCAAATATCCCTTTGAGAAGGGTTATGCTACCACTTCTGACCGGCTGTATACCGACTAGCTTTTCTCTGCTAAGCGCTTTTAACTTTCTAGTATTAATTTCATTTTCCCGTCTGAGCTTGAGTGCCGTATTTTCAATAGTGTTAATGTTGGCTCTAAGCTCATTGCAAACTCGGAATAGCTTGGACGACAAAGCGACAGCTGTATCCTTGGCCTGGCGGCCAACGACAAAGTCAACTTCATATTCACTTCCGCTTTTTGACAGACGAGTGACTAGGAAAAAGTCACATTCTTGTAGGTTGCTGGCATGCTCCATGGCACAAGCTGCCATATCATGATTTTCGATCTCTACCACTTTTACCTTAGATGCTCCTGTCGCTGTTATCCTTTCCTCGTTTGCGCGCAAGTTAGGTATCTCGCGCTTTGCTTCTTCAAGTGACGAAAATGTACGTGTAGTTATTCTGCGGCCTTTGGCAATAAGGGAATTCACCTCCGCCTCTGCTTTGATTACAGTATCAAGATCAAGCTGCGGGATCAGAATGAAGGCAGTATTGTTGTAGTTGGAGCTCTTATGCTCTACTTTTCTGACCTTCAGGGTCTGGCCGAGCAATTTTTGTAGTGACCCAATGAATGCGTGTTCCGCGGTGTGGGCTAGCCTGTTGTCATTTACTGAAACAATAGGTGTGTAGTCCTCGCTTCAGCTATAAATGCTATTGAGAAGAAATTTTAATCTCCTACAAATAACAGGAAGATATTGGCTAGAAAGGCTGCTACAGGTAGTAAACTTACTATTGCAACGCTTGGCTCCCATTGCTCATTGCAAGTTCTCAAGGGTGCAAAGGATGAAGGTTTTAGGACATTGCTTGTATGCGAGAAGCGGCGGCTGGGACTGTACTCTAGATTTGGATTTATTGATGAAATTGTTGAAGTTGGCAGTTTTGCCGAGATCCTTGGCGACAAGTGTCGCAGTAGCCTCAAACGTGCAGGCTCTGTTCTGATTCCCCATGGCACCCTAATATCTCAGATGAAAAGTGACGAAATCGAGAAGATAGATACACCCCTCTTTGGCAACAAGTGGATATTAAGATGGGAGGCTGACAGGGATCTCAAAGAAAAGCTGATGAAGGAGGCAGGTCTGAGGACGCCTCAGACTATCAGGTCAAAAAATGAGATCAATGGATTATGCATCGTGAAGTTGCACGGGGCCGCTGGCGGCCAGGGTTATTACCTTGCATGGAACAGCGAGAGCTTTGAGGAAGGCGCAAGACGGCTCATTGAACAAAAGATAATCAGAGGAGAGAGCGACCTCTACATTCAAGAATTCATCAGAGGGGTGCCAGTCTATTTACAGTATTTCTATTCACCAATAACTGAAGAACTCGAGCTGCTGGGGATAGACAGACGATATGAATCAGATATTGACGGCATCGGTAGGATCCCTGCAAAGCAGCAGCTAGGCGCCGGCGTCGAGCCGTCGTATACTGTGGTTGGAAACATACCGCTTGTTCTGCGCGAATCATTGCTTGAAGAAGTATACAAGATAGGCGAAAACTTTGTGCGTACTGCAGAGCGTCTAGTGCCACCAGGAATGCCGGGGCCGTTTTGCCTTGAAGGAGTGTATGATAGCAAAGGCAAATTCACAACCTTTGAATTTTCTGCAAGGATCGTGGCAGGAACGAACCTCTACCTTGACGGTTCACCTTACTCTGGACTGCTATATGATGAGCCTATGAGTATGGGTAGAAGAATAGCACGCGAAGTAAAGATAGCAAAGAAAAAGGGAAAAATGGATAAAGTAGTAACCTAAGCCTTTTATGAAAACTATAGGGCGAGTGCAAAAAAGGAGAGTTGCATGGTGAAGGAAAATTTGAATTCAAGACCGAGGTTAGTGAAAAATGGGAGCAAGAAGGTCATGAGAGAAAGATTGAAAACAAGATCGCCACTATACTGCATCCAGCAAGTGCCGCAATAACAGATCAACGAGTGTGTGGCTATTATATTAGATATACAGAAGGTGCGATAATTTTGGTAAAAATTACTTACTAATAGACAAAAACTATTGCTATAATAAGGACTTGTGTTAGAGAGACGTATGAAAGTTGTCTCTGGGCATGCAGCATATATATATGATGCCACATAACAACACACTGACGACGACTGAGTGGCAGAAAGCATCAAGCTTGTCAACTTTTTATATCAGGCTTCTTTCTCTTGATGAGCCTCTCCCTTCGCAGAGCACAATATTTCGAAGCGGGCTTAGATAACTGACTTAACAGCTTTGATATAAAAATATGCGCTATAAAATCAAGTAGAGTGTAAGCTTGATCCTAGGGGCAGTTAGTCATAACATGATTCTTAGTCCATGTATAAAATTGTTCATAACAATCCTTAAAGTGTCCATTATTCCTCCACACACCCATCAATGACTACGACGAGGAAGAAAATAGGGTATTTATGTGGGCTTGGTTATAGCCGCTGCAGCAATTCTTATAGCAGCCGGTGTAACGGGTTCTTCATTTCTTATACCACAAAAAGTAACAGCCTCAACTGACACAATAGAAGAAGAAGAAGAAAGAGTTTCAGTAGGAGGCGGCAACATCACCATATCAGTCAACCAATTCTCACCTGCAGCAGTTGAGATTCAAACAGGAGAAAGTGTTACATTCTATGCACCACAGAATTCCACAGAAGTGCATAATGTAATATTTGACTTGAGCAACAGATCAACAATATCAGATATTTTGCTCCCCTTTACATTGCCTTCAGGTATATCAGCAGAACAGGCTGAAAGCCTACAGCTTGCACCGCCCTTTAAACTCGGCGAACCAATAACCCAGAATATGTCTGATGGTACACAGGCTATAATAGGTGCTAACAAAGTAGCATTTTACCCTGCAGTTGTAGACCATGAGTACAATACAAGATACCTGATTGACCAAGAAGAACTGCAACAGCAACAGCAGCAAGCAACGTCAATCCCAGCACTGCTGCTGGAATAATAACAAAGGCATTAGAGTAAGCAATTAGAAGTTTTTTGCTTGCCTACTCTTCTTTTTTATTTTTTTTAAAATGATCTAGCTCTGTGCGAAATTAAGTTCTAAGCACTGTCGGATTCAGCAATACGGGGGTGGAAGGAGAGATTCATTATACGTTTGTGTAGCAGGCAGTAAACAATATGCCATATTAACGACTAGATAATATGCACTTCTCTATCACAGGCATTATCGTGGAAAAGATTTAAAGCGCATCGGTGAGCTCTCAAGTTTTGTGCAAGACATCAAGATGGTTTATTCTACCGCTGACCGGCCAAAGCTCAAGTCACCGCATCTTATTTGCGGATTCCCTGGCAGCGGTTATGTTGGCAAGCTTGCAGTTGATCACCTTATACAAGAGCTGCCTGCAAACCACCTAGTAGACATTTATTCCAGCTCCTTTCCGCCACAGATTATGATAAAGCCTGACGGCACAGCTGACCTAATGAAGAACAGTATCTTTTGGTGGCATGGCGATGGGGCTGACCTATTGTTGCTAACAGGCGACTCGCAGCCTGCAAACCCCGACTCTGAATACGCGCTAGCAGAAGAAGTGCTGGGGTTAGCAGAGCAGTTTGGCACGCAGCAGGTGTTTACAGTTGCAGCATACATCACCGGCGTCTTTGTCGACAAGCCCAAGATCTTTGGTACGGCCACAGACTCTGAAACAGTTAAAGTTCTTTCATCAAATAACATATCGGTGATGGATAGCGGTAGCATCACGGGCATGAATGGTCTTATTATAGGCATAGCAAAGTTGCGCAACATGAAGGGAGTATGTCTGCTTGGAGAGACATCCGGCTACGTGGTAGATGGTAAGGCATCCAAAGCAGTGCTTGAAATCCTTCTCCAGATGGTCAATGTCAGGGTGGACATGGCAAACTTAGACAAGCGCGCAAAAGACACTGAAATGCTGATCCAGACTATAGAGCAGCAGATGCTTGCAGCAAAAGGCGGCAGGCAGTTTGAAGGTCAGCAGCCGCCTCAAAAGCCCCGCGACACTGGCTATATTAGCTAGACCTTTTTTAGGGTACCGAACTTTCCAATGTTGATGCTGTCTTCTCCCTTGAATGTGTTGATGTAGCCATTCTCTATTGAAACCGTGTCGCCGGGCTGGATCTTATTTATATCATCGCCCCACAACGAAAGCTTGATGCTTCCTGTTTCGTCTGAAATTCTTGCATCGGCCACAGTATTTGTTCCTCCAGCTTTAAGATTGACTGTGCGAGGTTCACCTACGCTATCTACTTTGCCTGTGACGCTTACATTGCGCATTCCCGACTTCAGCTCGCCTATCTTCATATATTTTCTGCTAAAGCTTCATCTGATAATAAAAGTTTTACATGGTAGTTACGATAAGCGAATACCCACAATCGGTGCAAACCAGCTTTGTCCCAGCCACCGTCTTTTCCCGTACTTCATGAACTGTCTTTGAATGGCACTTTATGCACAGCCTTGAAACAGTCTCGGGCTTAGGCATTGGCATATTATACTGGCACCAAGCAAATTTAACCTTATTTCATTTGCCGCAACTATGAAATAAGGTTTTACAGGCAAGACGTGTGAGCGGAGGGGTAGCGAAGCCCGGTCAAACGCGCAGGACTCAAGATCGGATATGCATGACACCATTTCTTCTCGCAACACATATAGAAAGAAAAAAAGCGAGATGAGTGATCCCGTCCCTTAGGGGTTCGTGGGTTCAAATCCCACCCCCTCCACCTTACTCCTTTTTTGCATAGAATACCATGGCTATAATATCACAAAGAGTGTGCCACCGACCAAAAGATAAGCTCGCAGGGTCTAAAAACCTAAAAACTGTCCTAACCTGAATCTCGATATATCTGTCTCTGTTGTTTTCAGCAGGTATACGATGATGTCTTTTATTCCCACGGGATTATTTACAGGCAGGAGTTATAATATATAACAATTACCTATTTCATTTCTAATGTCCAATACTTTATTGCGATATTTTTTGCTGAACTAAGTAAAACACAAAATTCAAATTATTTTTGCATGCATGTGTGCCCGTGGCGCGCAAGTCGACAGTGCTGATACCAGTGATAGTTGCTGCTGTCGCTGTAGGCGTCCTTGGCATAGTATTTACCCCAGCCGAGATCAGAGACAAGAACACCGCCTTCCCAAAAGGCACAGTCAGAATAGACCAGGATGTCATAACGGTCGAAATTGCGGAGACTGCAGCTGAACAACAAAGATGGCTTACATTCAGACAGGACAGACTACCATTTGACACTGCCATGCTGATCAAGCATGAGGAACCTGACCTCTATGAGTTATGGATGCTCAACATCGAGTACAACCTTGACTTGATATGGTTTGACCAAAATGGTAATGCAGTATACATGAAAGAGAATGTTCCTCCATGTGGCAACGTAGTTGAAACGGTAAGCTGTACCTACAAGACCACAAAGCCAGCATTGTATATTATGGCTGCGACTGCAGGTTTCATAGACACGCACAACATTTCTATAGGCTCCAAGATGACAACAATCTCGGTTTAGCTTAATTAGACGGCCAAGCTAACGCGCAGGATGTGCTGAACTTTGTCCTTGCCGATAGGCACGCAAGGCCTCTGTCAAAAAGAGAAGTCTCACAACTAGTTGCCCGGCCAAACATATTGAGAATAGCTTACCTGGATGAAATGGGGGCTCCAATCGCACATCCAGTATGGTACTATTACAGCGGGGGCAAGTTTCTTGTTGCAACGGACAGAGAAGGTAGGAAGGCAAAGGTGCTTCAAAAAAATCCGGTCATTTACTTTCTCATCGACGAAAGCTCCTGCGAAAAAGGCACACTTGGATTAAGAGGCAAAGGGATCGCAAGAGTGATCGACGACCCTCTGTATGCTACAAGAGTGACCAGACGCAATGTGAAGAGGTACTTAGGCAAACTGCAGAGTAAAACTGCAAAGGCCATACTTGCTATGGGCCCAGATTCTTGCGTGATTGAAATCACCCCATCCTATCTAGCCACTTGGAAGTTCTAAGAATTGACCATCTTCTTGAGATCTTCATATGCCTGTCTGACCTCGTCAATTGCCGCCTCATCTTCAAGAGTGGTGACGTCGCCGATCTTATGGCCGCTTGCAATTGATTTTAATAGTCGTCTCATTATCTTGCCGCTACGCGTCTTGGGCAGCTTGCTAACGAAATATACCTCGTCAGGCGTTGCTATGGGCCCAAGTGTACTTCGAATGTGGGCGACAACTTCTTTACGCAGGTTTTCAGAGTCTGAAAAGCCTTCCTTTAGCACTAAGAATGCGATTATCGACTCCCCTTTTGTGTCGTCAGGCTTACCAGTCACCGCTGCTTCTGCAATGGCCTTGTGAGACACAAATGCACTCTCCAGCTCCATTGTGCCAAATCGGTGGCCTGCTACCTTGAGTACATCGTCTGCCCTGCCAAGGAGCCACAGGTAGCCCTCCTCGTCAACTAATGCATAGTCACCGGCATAGTAGAGGCCGGGGAACTTGGTCCAATAGGTCTGCCTGTATTTTTCCTCGTCACCCCAAAGACTCAAGAACATCCCTGGCCATGGCCTACGAATAACAATATAGCCTTTTGTTCCTGGCTTTACAGGCTTGCCGGTTTCATCAACCACCATTGCATCAACTCCTGGCACTGGAAAGCTGGCTGAGCCGGGCTTCATTGGAATAGTTTCGATTCCAGCACACATGCTAAGCATTATCCCTCCAGTCTCTGTCTGCCACCATGTGTCAACTATTGGGCAATTCTCATTGCCAATCCTCTTGAAGTACCACATCCAGACATGGGGGTTAATGGGCTCACCCACTGTTCCAAGCAGCCGGAGTGACGACAGATCAAACGAGTTTGACACTATACCATCATTGTCATATTTCATGTACATGCGGAGTGCAGTTGGCGTGGTATATAGTATGGTTGCACCATGCTTTTCCACAATTGCCCAATAACGGTTGGGCTTGGGAAAATCAGGCGCTCCTTCATACATTATCTCGGTTATGCCATGCATCAGAGGAGCGTAAACGATATAGCTGTGGCCCGTGACCCAGCCAATATCTGCAGTACAGAAAAAGATATCTTGTTTTTTAAATTCAAAGACCCACTCGGCAGTAGCATAGAGATGCGTAAGGTAGCCACCTGTGCCGTGCATTACACCCTTGGGTTTGCCAGTCGTCCCCGAAGTATAGAGAATGTAAAGCGGATGAGTGCTTTCAACTGGCTCAGGCGCGCAGTATAGCTTAGCACCATCCATTACATCATGCCACCAGAGATCCTTTGGTCCAATGTTGACCTTATTGCCAGCGCGCTTGAGAACTACTACGTGCTCCACTGAGGGCAAGGACAGAAGCGACTCATCCACCACTTTTTTTAGCTCCACAAGCCGGCCTTTTCTTAGGCCACCGTCCGCCGTCACGATGACCTTGGACTTGGCATCATTTGCCCTGTCAGTAAGGGCCTGTGAAGAAAAGCCAGAAAATACTACTGAGTGAATAGCACCAATCCTTGTGCATGCAAGCATAGCAATAGGCAGCTCTGGTACCATAGGCATGTATATTGTGACGCGGTCGCCTTTGCTTACACCAATGCTCTTTAGGGCGTTGGCAAACTTGTTTACCTGACGATATAATTGAAAATAAGAAAGTGTCCTTGTCTCTCCACTCTCGCTTTCCCAGATTATTGCGGCCTTGTTTTTCGTGTCAGTGTTGATGTGCCTGTCAAGACAGTTTACAGATGCATTGAGCTGACCTCCCGCAAACCACCTTGCAAATGGAGGGTTCCAATCAAGGACGTCATCCCATTCTTTGAACCATATCAAATTTTTGGCCTGCGCTGCCCAAAACTTGTCTGGTTCTGCTAGCGCTTCCTTTGAGATTTTCTCAAGGCGCTTGCCCATCCTGATGCTTACCTTGATTGCTCCACTACCACCATCATTTTCAGACAGTCTTGATGGACTCGACAAACATTGTGAAGAAGAAAAACTTGCCTTTAAAGTATCTGTTTAACTTTTTAGCTCAAGAATAAATGTAGTGGCAGTTCATATTCTTCTTATTAAAGAGTCTATCGATATATTAAAAATCAAGAAAAATCACTCCTATAATAGTTTGAAGTATAGAAGCAGAACAGAAATAGTAGCAATGATCCTAGAGGCAGCGAATGGCGGAGCAACCAAGACAAAAATCATGTATAAAGCTTTCCTGAGCTATGCGCAACTAAGAGAATATCTCGCTGTCTTGATCGAAAACGGCCTGCTCGAATACATGGAAGGAACACAAACATACAAGACAACTGCAAAGGGGCTTAACTTCCTGAAGATGCATAGTGAGATTGGGGAGCTTTTACAGACAAGCGTCAGAGAACGCTAAGGCTGCCCATCTAAATTTTTTAAAATGAAAAACTGACCAGACCGGACACGGTCTGTCCAGCCCTAGAATTATTTTGTTATTACTTGGTTCAGCCAATTTGTCTCCGAGTGCTCAACGTTGTTAGAAGACACAGGAGCATCATCTTCTTCTTCCTTTTCCTCCGAGCTTGCTGCGCTCACCTGTACAACAGAAACCACTTCCCCTGCAGAGCTTGGTGCCTGCTCAGTTCTCGTTTCTTCTTCTTCTTTGGTTGGTGGAGTAGCTGCCGAAGAGCTACTACTAGTTGTAACGATATTTTCTAGTGTCTGAGCTGTCAGCTTTTCTTTTACGTTGCCTATCTCAGCCCTTTCGTTGTTTATGTGCTCTATTAGCTCGTCAGTCTGAACTTTGATCTGCTGGTAGGTCTCTTCCTTCATTTCGTTACTTCTGAATTGGAGTTTTGCATCAAACAGAAGTGCCTTGATGTTCTTGACTTCTAATTCAAGTTCTGCCAATCTTGCATTTAGTTTATCATTTACCTGTTTTCCCGTTTCATCAAGTTCATGAAGCTTCTTATCATACTTGATATACACTAGCTCTGCATCTTCCTTCATAGAGTCGTTCTCGGAGAGAATATCTTGAAGTGCCTTAATCCTCTTGAGCGTGAGAGACTTCTGCCTCAGTAACCTCTGTGCATCAAGCCTCCATCTAGGTATAAAGAAGACATATTCTCCTTGGATAACCAGCTGCTCATAAGGCAGTTGCTTTAGACCGCCAGAACCACAATCTACTCCGACGGCTTCTATCTCGCCATCGTTTTCTGTTATTATGCCGATGGCTCTCCCGATGTAAGTACCATATATGTCCTTAACTTGCTTGCCTACAAATCCGAGCTTTTCTTCGCTCATGTGAATGATTGAGCAAAGATTGTATAATGATAATGGTGTCAAAACAGTTCGATAAAATAGTGGAATTAATCATGCCATCTAGTTTAGAGGATTTTCTCATAATATTTTGCATGTTTACTAAAACATTTTTTTGTACGGACTTCTTATTAGTCATGTGCATCTATTCCCATGTTTGACAGCAATGTCCTTCTAGACAGTTTTACGGAAGAGGAAAAGTCGATCCTCAAAATCCACTTCTCTAATGCCGACGGGCAGGTATTTGCTATAACAACTCCAAGGCAGGTAGATAGAGGTGCCCTAATGTCACGCTATTCTCGCACAGACAAGACAATGCGAAGGATATTTCTAGATGAATTCGCAAAGAATCCAAATAGGGGAGAAGAATTCTATAGACGAGTTCTTCTTGAATATGGAGATGACTCGGTAGCTGAGTTGGGAGAGGCTCAAGTCGCTGTCGAGGGGATATCAAATATTGCTGCAAAAATGATTGAGGATCGTAGAGTTGGTCTCTCCTATCTAGAGAAGTCGTCTCGTTATGTAGCTTTTAACCAAAAGGTGGGCGGCTACTACAAATATGCCAGAGAAGACAACATTATGTCATCATCTCATGCAGACAGATACATTGAGGCTTGCGACCACTCTTTTGACACTTACAGTAAGAGCATTCAGCCACTACAGGAGTTCCTGAAGGAAAGAGAGCCAATAGAGCGCTTTACTTTCTTTGATTCAGTGTCGCAGAAAGAGGTGCCCTTTGGCAACTTGATAGCAGACAAAGACATTGAAGCCGCTAGGCGGATCTATAGTATGACAATAAAGGCAAAGGCACTAGATATCCTTCGAGGTCTTTTGCCTGCATCCACTATGACAAATATTGGCATTACAGGCAATGGTAGGGCGTTTGAATACTTGCTGACTCTAATGTATGGATCAAAGCTAAAAGAGATCAGATCTATTGCAGTCCAGTTATTTAATGAGCTAAACGCAGTCATTCCTTCCTTTATCAGACGGGCAAACGACAAGTACGGGCAGGCGCTGCAAGAATATACAGCAAAAACCGGAAATGCAATCGGCGACTTTGTCAAGATCCACCTATCGGGAATCACACCTGAAGAAAAGCCTGAACTTGTCAGATTAATTGACTACAAAGACAACATTCAAGCAGAAGTAAATGTAATATCTGCAATTCTCTATGAACAAGCTCAAGGCCAGTCACTTCACAGGATAACCAATTATGTCAAGTCAATGCCTATTGAAGACAGGAATAGATTGATTCGCGCATATACAGAATTTCGTGTTAGCCGCCGGCAAAGGCCAGGTAGGGCATTTGAAATGGTCGATTATACTTTTGAATTGTTCACTAACTTTGGCATATTCCGAGATCTGCATAGGCATAGAATTCTTACGATTGAGCGGCAATTGCTCTCGACAAGGCACGGTTATGACCTTCCTCAAGAGCTGGTTGATTCAGGACTCGACAAAGACTTTAGAGATTGTATGTATCTATCAAAGCAGGTTTACGAAGAAATAGCCAAGACTATGCCGGAGGAGGCTCAGTACGTCGTCAACTTTGCATATCGCTACCCCTATTTTATCAAGATGAACCTGCGAGAAGCATGCCACATGATAGAGTTGCGTACGTCCCCACAGGGTCATCCGGACTACCGTATTGTATGCCAAAAGATATACAGAGAAATTGAGAGGGTACACCCTCAGCTTGCACAGGGAATCAAGTTCGTTGATATGGGCAAATATCAACTGGAAAGGTTTGATGCAGAAAAAAAGACTGAGAAAAAGAGGCAGAGGGCTATTTAGACAATTTCTGGTTTTCAATACCACCACAGGGGAATCAACACCGTTATTGACCAAACTTTATATATTACCATTGATTACCATTAAATGGTAATTAAAATGGTCGACAAAACTATACCGACGAAAGATGAAAGAGCAGCAGTAGATGTATATGACACAATGAGAGACAACCTTATCAGGACAGTAGATGAATTTGCAAAGGCTCAGCCGCAGTATTCACAGTCAATTTCTAACCTCCAGCTGGACTATATCCAGACAACCAAGAACATGATCCAGACTTCATTTTCGGCTCAGAAGCAGTTAGCAAACACCTTAAACGTCCCGTCAGTGCCATACGGAGAAGTATTCACAAGGCAATCAAATGAAGTGACAAATAACACAATCAGGTCTGTGGGCATAAACAATCAGCTGACGATCAACGCGTTGGATGCAGCAAGGGAAAACCTAAAGATATACAACAGAACAGTCGATACACTGACTGATTTCTACACCAACATGGCAAAAGCTTGGACAACGTTCTATACGCAACAGCAGCAACAGTTCGCACAACAGCAGCAACAGTTCGCACAACAGCAGCAACAGTTCACAAGGCAGTAAAAAACCTGCCATTTTTCTTCCTTTTTTGGTATACTTAATAAATGAGTTAAAATCCATATTATCTTGTGTCTACCACGGTAACCGAGTACGTATGCCAAGACTGTGGAACCCTTTTACGTCACAGCAATCCGACTACCCTTGAAAGCATGAGAGATGTTCACAATCAATTATGTATTGTTAAAAGACAAAAGACAATGGCTGCACAGGTAGCCCCGCCCAAGCCTGCCGCTGCCTCGGCTACTACGACCAAAACACCACCAGCACCAGCAGCCTCTGCACCACCAGCACCACCAGCTGCAGCAGGAGGAGGAGGCGGAGGCGGCCCAACCACTATATCACTAACTGGAACAGGAACAAGCTACAGCAAGGCGGAAGGCCCAATTGACCCCAAATTCAAAGAAAAAAGGCAGGTAACTGGTACCTATCAAGGAATCAAAGTATGGGGGCCAATTGATCCGCCAGGACAATTAGGTATATGGGGTCAAGAAGTAAGCAATGACTTTGACATCTGCGTTGCAGACGGCGCATGTATTGAAGCATGCCCTGTCAATGTATTCGAATGGCTTGATACGCCCGGCCATCCAGCATCTGACAAAAAGGCTTTCATGATAAGAGAAAAAGACTGTATATTCTGTATGGCATGTGAAAACGTCTGTCCGCCTCAGGCAATCAAGATATTCAAGAAAGGCTAACTATCTTAGGCAAGTATACATAAATATACATAATCCTATCTCTTTGAAGAGCTGATACCATGTACGGTCTAGGCGTATTTCTTTACGTCATATTCTTGACCATTGGCTGGGTCTTGATGGTATACACGCTGAACTTCTACTATCTTGCATACCACTCTCGCAACAATGTTCGTCACGAAAGGAAAAGGCGCCAAAAAGTGGATCTTCCAACCAATCTTCCTGTAGTCACGGTACAGCTGCCCCTTTACAATGAAAAATATGTTGTAAAGCGCCTTATAGATGCCATCTGCAGGATGGATTATCCAAAAGATAGGTTCCAGATTCAAGTGTTGGATGATTCAGATGACGATACAGTCGACTTGATAAGATCAATTGTCGACGAGTACAGGTTTAAGGGCTTTGATATTGTCCACCAGCATAGAAAAGAAAGAACAGGTTACAAGGCCGGAGCTCTCAAAGAAGGTATAAAAAATGCAAAGGGGGAATTTGTCGCTATATTTGACGCCGACTTTATCCCACCGACCTGGTTTCTAAAAAGTGCTCTTGGATACTTCTACGCGGACCTCAAGCTCGGTCTTGTGCAGTGTAAGTGGGGTCATGTTAACGAAAACTACTCTACCCTTACGGAGGCACAGGCGGTGGCACTTGATCTGCACTTTCTGATTGAGCAAAAGGCGAAGAGCCTTACCCACCTTTATATGAACTTTAACGGTACAGCCGGTATATGGAGGACATCCTGCATCACTGAAGCAGGCGGCTGGCATACTAGCACACTTGTCGAAGATCTTGACCTCAGCTATAGAGTTCAGATGAAGGGTTGGAGGTGCCTCTTTCTAGAAGATGTTGTTGTCGACGCTGAGCTGCCAGTGCAGATGAATGCGGCTAAGCGACAGCAGTTCCGGTGGGCGAAGGGCTCGATACAGGTAGCGCTTAAGTTACTGAGTGACGTAATGCTCCATCGCACTATCCCAATCGAAACAAAGACTCAAGCTTTCATACACCTCACAAGGCATACTATAAACCCTCTGTTTCTTGCTCAGTTTCTGATATTTCCAATGCTTCTTGCCATGGACTACGAACTCTATACCGTATCTTGGGCTCCACTGATCTCAATATTCATGTATGTTATGATGGGCCCAGGTGGCTACTTGATTATTATCAACAAGACCTGGAGTGGCGAAAAGTGGCGAGAAAAGGCGCAACAGTTTTTGTTCCTAATGTTCTACTCAACAGGATTATCCGTCAACAATACTGTAGCAGTCTTTGATGCAGTCTTTGGCAGGAAGAATGAGTTCCTACGTACCCCCAAGTTTGGCATCGTTAACCAGAGCGACAACTGGAAGAACAAACAGTATGTACTGCCCTTCACTAAGACTACGCTCTTGGAAATGTTCTTTGCGATCTATGGATGCATGGCGGTCTTCATTTCTATATTCACGGGTAATTCAGTTTACAGTCCTATGGTAGCTATACCCACAATCGGGTTCATTTATGTAGCATATCTGAGCGTTGTGCACTCATCGTTTAGGAAAAGAAAGCAAACGGCAGGCCGAGACTATGCACATACAATAACCACAGACGGGCACACTGCCGGACTTGGCTCTGAGATTATCACCGCTTCCACAAAGGCTGCTGCTGACAGCAGTGCCAGCGGGAGGCCTACGAGAACGTTGAACCAGAGGCTGGTGCTTGCAGGAATGCTTGCGTTTCTGGTCATGGGTGGAGGAGTCGCGTTCTTGGGTTATCAGAACACGATATACCTCCTTGACAAGGCCGTTGGATTCGTTGCACGCGCAGAGACCGCCCAGACGCCAGAACAGCTAGCAGAATACGTCAAATTGGCACAAAAACTGATTCCGTCAGAGGGAAATCCTGTATGGCTCTTTCCAACCGCTAATACCGACTTTGCCCTGATTCAAGACAATCTTGACAGCATAGTGTTTCGAGCTAATATCGCCTCAGCAATGGATCCCCGCAGCGACAGTTACAACATAGCAATAAGAGACATGCATGTGTCAGCTGGATCTATCAGGACAAACATTCTGGAGGTAATCCCATATACCTATATCACTATTAGCAACATCATGCTAGCTGGCTTATGGGTAGCTGCAATAATAGTCATATTTGCAGCCATGAGAAAGATCAAAACAACAACAATTCAGTATAATACTGTTTGAGGTCAGATACCCTAGTGCTTTCATCATGATGCAGATAGATTTATCATCATCCCATCAGAAAAGTCACGCTATCTGGTATTAATCCTTTGGATTAATGATATGTGTATAAGTTACTTTACTAAATTTGCTATTAATCGTTACAATGTGACTTATATTACAATTTTGACCCACTACCTCATGTCCGTAGAGGAAAAACTACTCAACAGGATTCAATCTGTTGGGTCAGCCGGCATAAAGAAGACGGATCTGCGACGAGAATTCGGAGATATCGATAGTGCGCTAGAAAATATTATAAGCCGTGGTGATATTTTAGTTGACAAGCGAGCCAATGCTTACTTTTGCTTCTACAAAAGCCATTATGTCCAGAGTCTCCTCAACTCAGAGCCAAGGTTCAAGCTAACTTATGAAATGATTAAATCAATTGATGAGTCGGTCAACAGTTCAAACAGAGATCTGATCAGCACCGTTGAAACTCTTGCAAATAACATTTCAAACCTTGCAAATGTTGT
>JBJMEE010000067.1:0-13063 GCA_045809585.1 Nitrososphaera sp.
AGATCAAATTTTTCTCCATTCACGATCTTTGGCGGGTTCAACTCATAGTCTCCCATCATTAAGTCACTGCACAATACAATACTGAAAAACATCTCGAGGCCTTATTAAATGCGAGGTCAACAGCAAAGAGTATCCAGAGCATATATTGACCCCAGCGGCATTTACAGAGCTGTTGAGGAAGGATCAAATTCTCTCGTTTCTGAGACCCGCCCTAGTCAATAGGCCATACCTGCCAGCCGATGCAGCATTTGCAAGGCCTGCTGCAGTACTTGTGATAATACACTATCACAAAGACAGGCCACATGTGTTTCTCACAAAGCGAAGCTCAAGCCTGAAGTCACATAGGGGCGAAATATCTTTCCCTGGGGGTAGATATATTGAAAGCGACGGCACATTGCTTGCAACCGCCTTGCGGGAAACAGCAGAAGAAGTCGGAATTGCATTCAAGATTGACCAGATAATTGGTTGCCTGAGTGCAGTACGTACGATGACATCAAACCACTTTATTGTACCGTTTGTAACAATACAGGAAATGCTGCCTCAATACAGGATTTCAGCAAGCGAAGTGGAAATGGTGATCGACATACCGCTCATTGAAACACTCAAAAGCATTGAACCAGATGCTGAACATTATCGTCTTGCCAAAGACGCATTCAAGTTCACGTATGGCAACAACGTGATATGGGGAGCGACTGCAAGAGTGCTGAAGCAGATGCATGATATTCTCCTCAAACCCTAATGACCTCATTCATTGCATTTAGCTTACATGTACACTGATTAGTCATGTTGTCATCGTTATCATTTGACTATCAAATTGCATTTGTATCATATAGAGCTAGCGGGCCCGGTGGGCTTCGATCCCACGACAACTGGCTCCGGAGGCTTGCGCTTCTTTTCTAAAGAAACAGCGCCCTATCCTGACTGGGCGACGGGCCCTGTCTGCGTCTTTAAATCTCCTCATATATGAAACATACCGGCCAAAGATGATAGCGTTATTCTTTGAATAGCTTTTCATTAGATGCTTTAGCTCATCAGGTGTATTATATAGCTCTGGCTCTGCAAGAGTATCTCATATATTTAATCCATATCAAGTCATATGACCTTCCGTGATCAGAGCAGTAATCAAAAGCTAGATGACTCCTTTGTCTATCTATATATAAATATGGTTATACACAGATACGCGTGCGAAAAATTGGATCAGAACCACACATCACGTGCATACTCTAATCTAGGTTGTCATGCCATGTGAGACAATTTTTGACCCCATAATTCCATTCACTCCCTCCCTCACACACAATCTACCAGCAAGACTATGCACTCCAAGAACCAAATAAACCTCCTCTTGGAAAGGCTGCCGTCGAATAATGTAACAGCGGAATAAATATTATTACCTTTCAGTGATTTTGCTGTTCTATGTTAGGCTTCGAAGCTGACTTTTTTGTGTCACTTGAGGTACTGGTGTCAGCAAATACTATTGCTGTAGTAGGTAACACGCTTTTGTGATTAATCCCGCTGTGGCTTATTTTTACGGGGAGATATTATTGATGGAGGCAGGAAAAAGATACATAGCAACCAAGTTAACCATATTAAGAGAATTGGTGTAGAATTTTTCTCGTAATGAATTATCAAGATTTATTTATTGAAATATTATAGACATTGAGACCTTCGCAAGGACTCTAACTGAGAAATGAAATCAGATAACCATAACGTCGACTACAGAAGCAATGCTTCATTGTTAAAAGAAGCAGACGCGCTATCAAGACGCCAGAACTGTACTGGAGACTTTGCACTATATGTTATGTATCTTCAAGCATTAACTGCAGGAGACAACGCTAGGGCTGCAGCCTGTATGAACCTACTAGAAAGAAAATTCATGAATGCATTAGATTTAAAGGATTAGATGACATTCAAAAGTTCTTAGACGATTATAAAAAGGTCTTGAGCGCGAGTCTTTTGAGGACTCGGCAAACCGTGTTCCACAAATTGCAAATGAATTGTGTGTTGATCCTGATTGTAAGCGTATCAAACTGCAGGAGCAAGAGCAATAGTAACAAGATACTGCAAATCGTAGTATAAACTTTGAATTTGCTGACAAAGAAGCCATAGATTGCGTCATCAAAGCCATAGACCAACATCAACAATCTATGCCGTCTTCATTGCAACAAATCTATGACACTATCAAGCCTCAACTTGAAGCCAAGAAGACAGAATTTGGAAAGCGATGATGACTATACCTCTCTAATTTTATCTTGAAGGCTAAAGGTGTAGTTGTTCTATTTATGTAGCATGCAGCGTCCTTTACATCTCCACAGCTGATAGAATAAAGTAAGAGAGGATCGATGACCAATCTCCATAAATCCAACTCTTAGCGACTCTGGCTCTATCCAGAAAGACTTGCCTGTTCTTCCAAATCTCCCTCTGCATCTCAAGATGACCAAAAAGCAGTGTTGAGGCCCTCAAATTTTTCTTTTGGCTTCCTTTGATAGCTGCAGGAAGGCATACGATATCGGTTTTGTTTGTCTTAGGGGTAATGATAATAATGCCGAAGATTGAGATGATGGTGAGGATAGCTCTTGCAATTTTCTGACCGCGTTAACGATACAAACCAGATGCTAATAACGCGACAGGATTATCTATCATATGATACTATTATCGACATGATAGCTCAGAAGCCGGATCGCCCAATAATTGTATCAAAGGTGAAATATCTTGGCTCCTGTAATCTACCCTCGCCAATAGAACTGGAAGCCACAATTATGCTCTATTACAATAGAATGCACATTCCCGAGCTCAATGCCACAATCCCTATCGACACAGTAGCTCAAATTGAATTAGCTAAAGGAAAGGACCTGCCATCACAAACCATTATGATGTTGGGAGTGGTCGGGGTAGTAGTAGAGAAAGAAAATCCGTATATGACGATCAAAATTGTCAATAGCCCAGACAGCCTGTTATTTAAGTTTGGGAATATGATACCTGCAGACAAGCTGGTAAAAGAGATTGAAGCAGCCAAAGATTTGCAGTAGAAATATTACACTATTATCACATTTTTATTGCAGAATGTATACACCTCCAAAAAATTTTCCAGATTTCATCTGAACATTGGTTTATCTTTTCAAAAGTTATTTATTCTAGATATGCGATAATTTAGTCTGTATATGTATGCAAAGCTTTGCAACATTGAAGTTCTGCCAAGCTACATCAAGGAAGTCGCCGTAGGAGACATTCTGACGGTACAGGCACTAATTACAAACCCGCTTGATTGGCATCACTTTTATGAAAAAGTATCTACAATCAAGATCGGAGACAGAACCGATTTTACAGTGGTTACTCAGGAAGGCGAAAGGGTGATTGGCTTCGGCAACATTGTTGAAGTGGACAAGTGGAGCAATCGAGGCCAGTACGGCTTCAAGATCAAGATAGGTGTAAAAAAGCAGAAATCACTGAGCGATAGAAGGATAAGAGGTCCTAGCAAAATAAAACTGTCATCTGTGCAACCGGAAAATATGTATGATGCAGCTGGGCAAGGGTCAGCAGCAGTAGTAGTTTCACCTGCAGGCCTCTTGGCAGCAGCAGCTGCTACCTCTGATATTACCGCTGTGATAACAGCGCAGGATATGAATAATTTCCAAGAGATGTTGAAAGAGTCACTTACAATAGATATGATTGCATAGCTGCCTATTGCCTACCTTTACCTTAAATCCACAAACAGTGCGCTTTGCACTATTTGTATCCATTTCTTGGTAATATCCCCTCTTCCCATATGTTTGTTTTCAGATAGTCAGACATATTGTGTGTGCCTGATAATTTAACCTTTTAAAATCGCTTATGATAGATCAGTTATGCTTTTGATAACATACTTTACCTTATGATGTATCACAAGCCGGATCAAGTAGAATTAAAATTCAATTAACTTCTATTCCCCTTACGATGGTCGACTTGATCAATTCGTTAATGCTCGTGGCACTAGGATTTGCGCCTACATTTGTTGCAATGGAAGCTGCGTGGAGAATGGGAAAGGTAATTGGCAAGCGTGGACAAAAAACCCTCGCATGGAGATCAATGTAAAATGCTGTTGCCTGACCTAGCGTCAGTGATAGTCGGCTCTGCAATTCTCGTCGGGCTATTTGTTTCCATCTCCTATAGGAGGCCAAAGACTATCATTGCCTTAAACAACAAGTGGCAAAAGACGGAGGTTATGGTGTAGCTCTATATTTTATCTCACTACACTTTTATAACATTTAGATTGTGCTTTAACTTCGCCCTTGGCAACAGCAATTAAGGTCTTCGCGGTTGACATTGATGGTACCCTTACTGAAAATGGGGGTGGGATGGTGCATCTTGCAGCCCTTGCCAAGCTGCGCTACCTTGAAAAGATGGGCTACAATGTAATCTATGTCACAGGCAGGTCTTCTATCGAAGCGTATGTTCTTGCAGTCTTTGGTGGCACGACTAGAATTGCGATTGGTGAAAATGGAGGAGTAATCACCGTCGCTCCACAGGAGCACAGGCTCTTGGCGAGCAAAGAAAAATGCATGCAAGGCTATGAACTATTGAAGAAAAGCATCGGCGGCGTGAAGATAAAGCCTGTCTTTCCTAGAATGACTGAAGTGGTTCTACTTCGCACCTTCGATCTGAAGGAAGGCCAGAAAATTCTTGATGAATTCTGCCTTCCTCTTTACCTGTCTGATAGCAAGTACGCTTTTCACATAAATGAAAAAGGTGTCGACAAGGCGAATGGCCTTAAAGAGGCACTAACGCTACTCAAGGCGGATCCCAAACAGGTTGTCGCAATTGGAGATAGTGAAACTGACGTACCCATGTACGACATTTGTGGACTCAGCATTGCACTTGACCATGCAGAGGAAAGAGTTAAGGCCAAGGCTGATCATGTGGTATCAGGAAGAGAAGGTTCCGGCCTTGCCGAAGCAATAGATTTTGTTGCATTCAATTATCTGGGGGTAAAAGCATGACACTTCGAGTTTTAATCGACCAGGTGCGTGAACTTGTTTCCTCCGTGCTTACGTCTAAAGGCTACCCTGTAATTGACTTTGACGTTTCAGAGCCTCCGCAACAAGCATTTGGCGACTTATCATGTAATGTAGCTTTCCTCCTAAGCAAGCATCTAAAAGGGCCTCCATCCCTTATAGCAAGTGACCTGGCCAAAGCACTTGGACCACTCATCCAAGGCAGCTATATTTTGTCAACGGATTCTGCCGGTGGTTACATTAACTTCAAGGCAAATTATGATCGGTTGTCCCCGGCCACACTATCACGTGTACTATCAAACCCTGATAATTATGGGTACCATAACTCTGGACGGGATATGCAGATCGTCATAGAGCACACGAGTATCAACCCAAACAAAGCCCTGCATGTAGGGCATATGCGCAATGTAATAATTGGAGATACTCTATACCGCATAATGAAGGCAACAAACCATAGCACAACAGTCCTCAATTACATTGACGACTCCGGAGTGCAGATAGCCGATATTGTAGTCGGATTCAAATTTGCAGGATTTCCAGTTGAACCGCCAACAAAGAATCAAAAATTTGACCACTATTGTGGCGACGAAGTATATGTCAAGATAAATGAGATATATGAAAAAGATCCGAAGGTTGCAGAGAAGCGTAAGCAGGTACTCCAAGAGATAGAGGAAGGCAAGTCAGAGATCGCGCGCTTTGCTATGGATATTGCACTACGGGTCTTGCAGGAGCAGTTGAAAACATGTTGGCGCATGAAGGTACATTATGATCTGCTGAATTTTGAAACTCATATTGTTGGTTCAAAGTTATGGAGCAAGGCCTTTGAGCTGTTAAAAAGTAATGGCATTGTCAAGTATGAAACAGAGGGCAAGAACAAAGGATGCTGGGTGATAGAGGGAAGGGAGAAGGGCGAGGAGGACAAGGTCTTGGTAAGGAGCGACGGCACAGCAACATACATTGCAAAAGACATTCCCTACGCTGCGTGGAAGTTAGGGCTTGTTGAAGATCCTTTCTACTACCAGGAATACACGAAGCAGTGGGACGGCTCAACGCTTTATATTACAACTCTTGATGATGAGAGCAGCAGGTCTGTTGATAAAAAATTCAATGGTGGTGATCGAGTGATAACGATAATTGACTCAAGACAGTCAAGACTCCAGAGAATAATCTCACAGGTGCTCTCAGAGATTGGAGTTGGCAGCAGTAGCAGCCAAAAATATTTCCACCTAAGCTATGAGGCAGTGACCCTCAGCTCTGCTACTGCCAAGGAATTTGGAATCGATATCGGGGACAGACAGTTTATGCATATGTCAGGCCGAAAGGGGATTTATGTCAATGCCGATTATGTGCTTGATGCACTGCATGTCAAGGCATACAAAGAAGTAAAGACTAGAAACCCTGATTTTTCCGATCAGCAGCTAAATAAGATAGCGGAGGAGATCTCGATTTCTGCCATACGCTACAACATGATAAAACAAGATCTTGAAAAGATAATTACCTTTGACATCAAAGACTCGTTGAGCTTAGAAGGCGACACCGGCCCCTATTTACAATATGCATATGCTAGGTCACAGCGAATACTCGAAAAGTCAGAACAAGGCATCATTGCAGGAAGAACCGACTTTGCATTTGACCGACTGAAACACGAGTCAGAAATCGCTCTGATAAAGGAGATAGCAAAGCTTGACCTTGTGGTTGAGAATACGGCCAAGTCGCTCTGTCTCAAGTCGCTCGCTCGTTATGCCTACAACCTTGCAACGACATTCAATCTTTTTTATGAAAAGGTGCCCGTGCTAAGAGAACAAGATAACGCGGTGAGGATGGCTCGCCTCGGACTCGTTAAAGCCTTTGGCATTGCTTTGAAGAATACACTTGAAGTCCTTGGAATAACTGCGCTTGATCGAATGTAATAATGTGCCCCTGGGATAAACCATTTACTGCATTGAAGTCCTTCCTATTATAGATAGGAATATCTAGAGCTTCATGCTCATGATGTGCCAGTAGGATGCAATACCAACCTAATCTTCATCCATTTATTTGAAAGATGAGAGTTTTTCAGCGGATTCGAATTTTTTTGTATAGGTTTTACGGGGGTTCTTCGATACCCAAAATAATCTGAATGCATGCCAATAGATTATTACTATATAGAATAAACTATAACATAGCTACTTTTTAGATTCATTTTTATTCCATTTGTGCAACTATCCGCTTGCCTTGACAAAGATCGAGGAAAGCTCTTATGTGCTGCTGTTCCATACGCCACGTAAAAAGTGGCTTACTAAAGTAGCATGGGACAAAAAGCTGCATACGCACCTAGGGATAATTGATGTCTCTTCCACAATCGGCATGGAGTATGGTTCGGCAGTTAGGACTACGGAAGGGAAGCTCATTTTCCTTATGGAGCCTACCATACATGATTTTATAATGAAGTCAGAGCGTAAAACACAGATAGTTTATCCAAAGGATCTAGGATACATTGCAGCACGTACTGGGCTCAAAAACGGCTCAAAGGTACTGGAGGTTGGGACGGGCAGTGGAGCACTTGCAACTTACATGGCAAGCATCGTCAAGCCTGAGGGTCACATTTACAGTTTTGACATCAATTCTGAATTCATGGAGATAGCCAAGCGTAACCTCGAGAAGGCCGGTATGGATAAGTACGTGTCGATCCGTCAGCATGATCCGCATCAGGGTATCGATATCCTAGATGCTGACGTTGCAACCGTAGACCTTGGCGATCCATGGACAGTAGTCGATCAAGTGTATGGCGCGCTAAAAGGTGGCGGCGCATTTGTAGCTATCTGTCCTACAATGAATCAGATCGAAAAAACTGTCGCACAATTAAAGAAAAGCGGTTATGCTGATATAGATTGTGTAGAACTTATGATACGCAATATGGAGGCAAGGGAAGGAATGACCCGTCCATCGATGAGGATGATTGGACATACTGCGTACCTTGTCTTTGCAAGGAAGGTGGAAAAGCTGCAGGAAAGGATTCAACAACCACCTAGCGAGGAAGAGAAAGAAGAAGAAGAAGAAGAAGAAGAAGAGAATGGGAAGAAAAAAGAAGTATCAGAATAGTCACCAAGTAGCGTAGGGTTTGCAGCATGATGAAACGATAACTACAATTTGTGATTTAGACATCAAATGGAAGGTTTCGGACATTGTATATGCTCCCAAATCGATAAAGGTTATATGGTACATCACTTCAGGGTCAGCATTTTACGGTGCCGCTATATGCTCCCTTGGTTTATTGGACAAAAAGATCTATGGGCACCTAAGTGTTCCAAGGCCATCCTTTCTGGCTTTGTAACATACACTAAATGATTCATTGTTTTTAATCAGACGAACATAAGCAGGAAATTCAGCCGTTCGTAATTGTGTTAGATACTCAAATTTTATTAGTCTCATAAGTGAGAGCCATACTTCGAATCAGTTCAAAGACATGCCGGAGCATTGCATCATAGTTCAGGCTGTAGTTAAAGGATCGCTCAAAGCTCTGTACAGATTCATTATCTCAACTTCTCCTTCGCCGCCTTCTTCGTCCACTACTGCTGCTTCTCCTTCGCCGCCTTCACCTTCCTCTACTGTGATTTCAATACTATCAGATGCAATCTGATCCTCGCTGTCTGTGATAGTAAGATTAACGTTATAGGTGCCAGCTTCACTAAAGGTAGCCACAACTGTTTCTTCATTGCTTTCTACGACACCATCATCGTCCAAGTCCCACCTGATGGTATAGGGTTCTGTACCACCAGCGATATCCGCTTCAAACTCAAACGTTGTTGGTGCTACACCTTCTGTGTCGTTTGAATCGATTTCTGCTGTCAGAGAGTCAGCAAGTTCCTCTTCTGCTGCTTGAGCTTCTTCTGCTGCTTGAGCTGCTTGTGTTTCCTGAGCTGTTGATTGTACTACTTCTGGTGTTGCTATTAACTCAAACGATTCAAATATCTCCATCACTGGTAATGGTAGTATTAAACCTCCGGCCGAAGGCAGCATCGTTTCTTCTGCAGCAGTATTGGAAGTGCCTTCATAAAAGATGCCATACCCAGTTATATTCCCCAAATTGCGAGGTGTTGCATTTGTAGCAGTTGAAATGAAGTATCCTTTCCTGATTTGATCAGGCGCAAGGTTAGTGCTGTATGTCATCTCTACAAGCTTGGCTGGCACTGTTGCTGCTATTGTATTATTGTTTAGACCTGTATTGATATCAACATTGACTGTCGTATCTGTACTGTCCACAATCCTGATATTGCGATAACCAACTTCCTGAAGTTTTTGCATCTGATAACCTAGAATAAAGTCGGGTGTAACACCGTCGTTACCAATAACGTCATCAGAAGCAAATCCTAGCCTAGGGCCCATGTTGGGATATCGCACAATGTGTATCACTTCTTCTTGGGCTCCTCGACAGCTGCTATTGTTGTTGCTGTTGTTGCCACTAATAGAAGCGTTACCCCCAGCATTAGGAAATGCTGCTAGCTGTTGTTCCTCTCCAGGGCAGAGTTGCGCTAGTATTCCAACTCCATCAAGTACCTCTTCGATCAACGCAGAGCCTGTATTATTCGCATCATGAATTGTCCAGCCCTGTGGTACCTGTACTCTAAAACTATCCTTGGTGTTCTCAGCTATTGTTCTGAGCTCCATTGCTGACGGTTCGCTGGCCAGTTGTTCTTGTTGTTGTGCGTTAGTTATTGTGACAGTGGAAGCGAAAAGAATGAAACTGATTGCTATTGCTGTTGCAGCTAGCCCCGAGGCAGCCGCTGAAGAACCCTCTAACGGTGAGTACATTCTGATAATACCTGAAAATGGAGGAATACTCAAGAACAAGACAAGTTAATGGATCAATACTACCATAAAAGGGTACCGTTTATCTTAGTTAAGTTATAAAAAAAAGGAACATTATTCCAATGACAGTTTATTACCATCTTCTGCTTCTGCTGCTGGTTGCAGGAATGTAGTTTATGGTTATGCTTTGGTAGTAGTGCAATAATAGTAGTGCTAACTCCGAACATGAAATTATTATTCTGCATTGCATATTCCTCTTAATCTTTGATGGGAGTAGCAATATCAATATCACTACTCGTAGTGGCACTTGTGCTTCCATCAGTCCTATTCATTGCAAATGATCCAGATGTCTGTTGGCTGTAAGTTAACAATATCCACACAGATTCGCCTGTCCTATTTTGTTGAAGATTGAATTTTCCATCAAGAAACAACACATTCTTTCATACACAATATTTCCCAATACTACTATCATATCTGGATTTGTGACTAGCAACAGCAGGGTGGCTCAAGTTTAATTTTGTCTGCAATGGTCTGCTTGCTGTCTATTGTACTATTATACGTGCAACTCTGGAGGTCTTCTGCGTAGATAGATACCAAACCGCTATACAAAGCCAGAGAAGTAGCCACGATCCTATTTGACTTTGCAAGAAAAAGAAGAGTAGCTTCAACAACAGATGATATAGAATATTCAACATGTATTATTTCTATTTTTTATTCACAACAGATTTCCAGTCCGTCCTAATAGTTGGTCTTCCCTTTAATCTTTGAATGTAATTATATGCAGATAGCGCTGCAATAGCTCCCTGACCTGCAGAAATTATGGCTTGCTTGTACGGTACGTCTGTAACGTCACCTGCTGCAAATACCCCTTTAGTAGAAGTACCGCAATATTTGTCAACAATTATTTCCTTGTTGCCATCTAACTGAACTAGATCTTTAACAATGTCCGTCCTGGCAGCATATCCCATTTCCACAAATATTCCGTCAGTATCTAACTTTGATTCAGATTTGGATTTGGAATCATAGAGAGTTAGCGATTCAACTTTTGAATTACCATTAATCGCTTTCACAATAGAATTGGAAATGAAAGAAATCCTGTTGTTATTATCTTTATTTTTTAACAAGTCAATAGATTCTTCTGAACCCACTGGTTTGTCTGTTCTATGTATTATGTAGAGTTGTGATGCTAACTGTTTAAGATATAATGCCGCTTCTAAAGCTGAGTCACCAGCACCAACAACAGCAACTTTTTTGTTTTTGAAAAAAGGACCATCACAAACTGCACAATGTGAGACTCCTCTGCCCTTTAACTCCTTTTCACCCTTCACATTCAAGTCTCTTGGAGTCTTTCCAAATGCAAGAATCAAAGCATAGCCAGAATATTCATTATCGCTGTTATTTGTTTTTATTATAAAGCCACCCTGCTTGTCTTTTGTAATGGAGAGTACCTCTTCATATGCAAATTCAGCTCCAAAATTTCTTGCTTGCTGTTCGAACTTTTGCATAAGTTCAAAACCGCCAATATGTTCAAAAGGAGGATAATTTTCTATGGCGTTTGTAAGAAGTGCTTGTCCTCCAATATCTTTTGTAATTACTAAAGTTTTGAGACCTTGACGGCTAGCATACATCGCGGCAGTCAGTCCTGCTGACGCTCCACCAACAACAAGTACATCGTACAACAACTGTGATCAATTATTTATTGTTGAATCATACCATTAAAGCTTCTTGTTCTCCTCCTCCTTCTTCTCTCCCTCCTCCCGATATGGTGATGAATCTGCACAGGAAGACTTTCTATATGTGGATCACCTTATACTTTCTAACAATAAGTGTACTGCTTCCTCCTAGTCCTTGATTAAGACAAACCTAATGCGCTATCAATAATTTGTAGGTTCTCTAGGTCAGGGCACTCCAGTTTCTGCAATAAATTTGGTGTCTCGATCGGGGAAACTTTTAAAGTTTTGCTTAACCGCCTGACGATTGTTTTTAGGTCAGAAAAGGAGGGATTTGAGTCGATGCTGCTTTGAATAAAACTATCCGGCATCAACTGAATGATCTTGTTTACTGCCTTCCATAGGACTCCTGAATATAAGATGCCTTTCATGTGCATCACCCATTCATCATTCAATACTTTAGAATCTTTGCTTCTGACTGTACTATAAAAGAGGGGATATGTGCTTTATTGATTATTCAACTTTACCTTCTCTATTCTAATCTGTGGAAAAAAGGAGGAGAAGCTCAAATAAAATATAGTTAAAATTAACCTACCGAAAGATGAAAAACATAAAACTACAAAGGAGCAAAAAGGAGTGGGGTTTCCCCTTTTATTCTGTACTAAATGAGTGTCCGCATGAGCAGCTCTTTGTCACATTGGGATTGTTGATCTTAAAACCTGAGCCCATCAGACTCTCGACGTAATCAATGTTTGCGTCTCTCAAATATCTCTGGCTGTAGCTGTCAAGCAACAGCTTTACTCCATTCTGCTCTATAATTCGATCATCCTCGTCTGCCTTTTCTTCAAAACCCATTCCATATGACAGGCCTGCACATCCTCCACCTGAGACGTAAACTCTTAGGTAAAGGCCAGAGTTTCCTTCCTGCTTCATGAATTCGGCGACTTTCTCTGCTGCCTTAGGGGTTACAGTTATTACTTGACTTTGCTGAGCACTTTCCATAACCTATTTCGGGCCATTTTAGTATAATAACTTTTTCCTTCTTCATTGCTTAGCTTCTGCAGTTGCTTCTACTTTGGGCCGTTGCTGCTGTTGCTCCTCATCTTTCTTTTGCTCTGCAGGAGCCTGATAAGTCTCCGTGTACTTAATACTCTTGATTGTGGGAACAAACTTGAAGATATCATTTGCAACCGCTCGTTTGACTATCTGCAAACCTTCGGCAAGGTATGTGTCTTCTGGAAGCACGATCTCCAGATTGGGAACCGCCAAATTGACCTGGAGCTTGCTTTCCTCCACACCCATTCTTCTCTTAACTAAAGCACTTACCTTTTCGCTGTCAGCATCGAGTTTTTTTAATATATTTGCATCGTACAGCAGCGTCCTGCCTGCAAATCTGTGGTTAAAATCAACTTGTATCCTGCCTGAGCCGACATATCTTATTATAGCACGTCTATTGTCAATTTCAATTTCATCACCAACTCCAACTTCGTCTGCCTTGTCGCCAAGCTTACGCTGTGGGATCATCCTGATCTTGGTATCGTCTCTTTTTCCAAAGCCTTTTTCTGGGGGCACTTCAACGTTGAGCTTATCTCCAACATTGGCATTGGATAAAGCTTC
>JBJMEE010000068.1:0-4667 GCA_045809585.1 Nitrososphaera sp.
CTGTTGACGCATGTTCACCATCAATTCAGGTCCAAATATGCCGTTTGGGAAGCCAGGATAATTTTCTACTTCACTTGTGGTCATAAGCTGGCCACCGGGCAGGGTGCCTGATATAATCAGCGTGCCTAGATTAGCTCGGGAAGTATAAGTACCAGCCGTATAGCCGGCGGGTCCAGAGCCAATTATTATTACATCGTAGTGCTTCTGATCCCTAAAACTGCCTGGTTGGCTGTCGGACAAAGTACAAAGTGACAATTTCTACACCTCTTAATAATTCGTTCGGAAGGGCCGATAATGGGAGAATATCAATGCTTAAGGGAGTTAGAACTTAAACTGTAATGAGCTGTATATCTAAAATCATCAAGCCCTTGGCTGACTTATTGATAGTTTATTTGCCAAATTCCTGTGAAGACTGCATAATGTTCTTTTTTCAATTATGTGTATTAGATCCTCCTGCCAGTGCGCGTTAAAGAGTCTACAATCTTTGTTATTGCAGAAAGGCTCGCCACCGGTGATAAAGAAGAATATCGCCTGCAGGACATAATTTATGGAAGCAGCAGTAATCTTATTCTCATCATCATAATCAATGAACCTCCCTGTGAACTTTTTCTTCAGACTCTCATTGTCTGTTGGAGCCCTGCCTCCAAGCTGAGCAAGGTAGAATTCTCGGGGTTTTGCTAAAGATTCCACTATGCCTGTTGTAGAAATGATGGAAGGTGTACCGCATATGACAGTACGGCCATGATAGCGCCAATCATCTTCACTAAAGGTGCACGTCAAAAGACTGGTGAATATGATGTGGATGTGAGCCAGACTCATTTCTGCAGTAGGTATCATTTCCGCAAACATCTTTTGCATAGTAAATCCGTCGTACAGCGAAATCATTCCATCCATCCTTCTGTCTTGTTCTTGATTTGGCTGCTCCGGCTGCTTTTCAAAGGGCTGCTTGATGTCCGCTATCATTGCTTGCTCTATCATTTTCTGGTCATACCTAAACGGTGGTCTGATGTCTATCCTACAGCCTGGAAAAATCTTGTTGATCTCTTCTACTACTACCTCGGAATCAACCCCTGGCACCGAAGCAGTCTGATTGATGTGAATAAAGCGAAGAAAATCCAATTAAGGAAAAATTTGAAAAAGTGAGACTATAAAAGATTACTTCGCCCTTAGTTTGGGCGGACTTGGTATCTCCTTTAGCTTGCCCAATGCAATCTCGGCTGCTTTCTTGCCTGAGAGGAGCATCCCACCAAATGTCGGCCCCATCCTTGGAAGGCCGTGTGTTTCTGTAGCAGACATGCCCGTTGCAATTAGGCCGGGAAATACTTCATCTGTATAGTTGACTACGGCATCCTCACTTCCTTCAACCCACATTGGATCCATGCCCTTCCATTTGACGTATCCGCGGTCCATCAGGCGCTTGACAGCAACCGAGTCGTGTCCTGAAGCATCGATTACTATCTTGCTTTCAAGTGCGACTGGATCAACACATGTGATGTTTCTTGGCAGAGCAGAGACTGGCATCCAGTTGACTACCACACCACCTACTCGCTTGTTCTTGAGCACGAGGTCATCAAATTTGGTCAGTTGCAAAAAGCGCACGCCTGCATCACATGCTGCGCTTATCAGCTTGCTGCATGCATGCGGGCCCCATGTGGCGTACAGTCCTTCATTTATCTTTCTGTATGGCACTCCAAGCTCGTCCCATACCTTTTGTGCTGGTGCCCTCACGGTGACTGGATTCATCATATAGCCTCCTACCCAATATCCGCCCCCGAGGTAATTGTTCTGCTCTATGATAAGTGTCCTAACTCCAGCCTTTGCCAGATCCCTGCCAGCAATAAGGCCGGCCGGACCAGCACCGATGATTATAACGTCAGAATCCGTATACTCCATCATTGTTTCATTGAACATTTCTGCAATAGTTCTGGTGATTTCTTTCTCACTTACGTCGGCAAATATCTTTGCCATATGAGATATAATCCGCCTCTGATGGTTATTAATAGATTAGGAGCTCTCATGCGATGGTTATAGCAAGCTAGCTACTATTTCAGATTCGGCTTGTAACTTCCTTAAGCACTATAGGTTATGAGAGATGTTTGAACGGAAATACGCTCGTTAGCTACGGTGGGGCGCCTGAAAGACCTACGCCAAGCCTAAGATAGCTCGCGCCGGCCGGCTACTATCTAAGTGTTATGCATGGCAACTCGTAACAACTATTTTTCCAAAATACTAAGTACTTGCAGCAGTGAGAGCTACGCTACCGTTGATATTGCTATGACAAACCTGACTTAACCTCATTTTTTCTTGTACGACTTTATCTAATTCTTGTTTGATTGTTATAATTTTAGGGGTCAATGTATTTTCAGGTTTGCGTTTGCGTTCTGCCATCAAGAAAAGCAAATCTTGCTTTAGAATCTGTATATATTCTTCTAGTAGCTTTATCTTCTCCCCTAGTTCTAGAGCCATATTCTGTTATTTTCCCAGTTCAGGTATGTAAGCATTACGTCTCTCTAATATGAGAGAGGCTGCTTCTTGCTGACAAACACGAAGGACAATAACAAAAATAAGCTATTGCGGCTCGATACCTTGAAATAGATTTTCTCGTAACCGAAGGGACTGCAGTCCGTGCTGCCGCTGCTAAAGGAGTAGCCCTTTCGCAACTTGAACAAAATATTGAGCTTGACTCAATTTTTGCTCCGCTGTGGCTACAATAGGATTCAACTTCAGTCATACTTAATATTCTGTTTGACTACGGAAATAATACCAGATAACAACAAAGCCGGTCTCAGCAAAGGTTTACCATTGTTAGAAGAGGCAGATGAACTGGCAAGAATTAGGAACTGGGCTCGACACCTTGTGTTATACATTATGTTTTGTCAAGCAATGTCTGTAGGGGACAGATAAGGGCTGGAGCTTGTATGAAGCTGTCGGAAAAAGAAGAGGGGATAAATTCACTTGTGGATCGGTGTTTGGGAGACCTCATAAAGAAGAAAAATGATGTCCGGTGAGACCAAATCAGAATCACCGAATTGGAATAACCATAAAAGCAGCAGTAGAGCATAACCAAGAAGCAGCTATAGACATCTCCGCTCGTTCATCCTTCCTAGGATGTTTACATAGTATAGTACAGCCTAAAGTTGTTTTGTTAATCTTTTGCAGGCGGCTTGCTGGTCACACCTGTTCCGAGTGTGTGGTCTATTTTTGCTATCAGATCAATAAGATCAGGCTTGTGGGCGTTAAGGTATTCCTGTCCTCTATCCTGAAGCCTTATCTTGTAAAGCCTAAGATCCCTGTGTGCGTCAAAGAACTGCTCCATCATGGCATTTCCATGCTTCATCGGGCTCACAAGCTCGTCAAAGTATTCCAGCGTACTAGCCAAATCGCCTTTTTCAACTGAGTCCTTAGCCTTGGTGAGGACTTCTTTTATATCCTTTAGCTGTTGGACAGGAGCTGAAACTTCCTTGCCGCCTAAGAAGCCGCCTTTCTTTGTCACTCCTATCTTGTTTGCAATCTCTCTAGGAAGTTCGTAATACTCTTCCTTGCCAGTAAAGTTCCTCCTTTCGTGCTTGATTACAAGACCTTTCATGGCAAGGCGCATGAGCGCATCCTCAACTTCCACCCTGTCCATTGCAGTGACCCATACTATCTTGCCCACATGGTCATAACCTTGTCTTATCGACTCGAGCACGACTACTTCCACTATCCTCCTGAAACCCTCTTCTGCACGTGCATTTTCAAAGTCCCTATCACGCACGGCTTTGCGGGCGTTCTGAATGTCTATTTCTATAGATCTCTTGAGCGCGTCAAGACCATCGTCGACTCTGCCACTCAAGGTAAGGTAGCAAGCCTTGTTGTACCACGACATACCCTCATTCGGGTTAATGTCTACTGACTTTTCGCAGCAATCAATGGCTTTGTCGTAGTTTTTCATCTTATAGTAAGCAAGTCCCTTGAGGTTCCACACTTCCGCATTGTTGACGTCGACCTCAAGCGCCCTGTCGTAAGAAGCAATAGCAACAGTGTATTCACCTAAGTGAAAATGGGCATATCCTCTTTTAATCCATGCGTCAACGTAATGTGGATCAATCCTTAGTGCAAGGTCAAAACTCCTTATTGCTTCAAGGAACTTTTCATTAGACATATCGTTGACTCCTTTGTTGTAGAGGTCTTGCTTTTGAAAATCGCTCTCACTATCATCGGATTCTAGTCTCTCTTCGGAGGGGACATTGTCCTTTCTCTTGCTATCCCTTCCAAACAATCTGCCCATTAAAATAAATGTCCAAATTCACAGATAAATAGATTATGATAAGAAAAATGCTACAATTTGTGAGGCCTTTATGATCTATGTAGCACAATTTTCCATATGCGCAATGGTGACAGCAGAGCAGCGGTGGGAAGACCCGAAGAGATCAGAGTTGGATAGGCTGGGCTCCCGCATTGTAAATGAGACCCGGATTTGTAAAAGTTCAAGTTATGCTTGGCCTGGTTGCAGTGATACTAATTACTAGCGCCCTTATTACTCATAATACTGTGCTATATAACAAGTCATTCAAACGATGTCATCCCTTAAGGGAGGGAATTCTTGTTTTCTCTCTCACTCAGCTGCTACAACTTTGCAATGAGGAACCAGTATCCGAACCCATGTTGACAGCAGCAACGCGCGCACT
>JBJMEE010000069.1:0-5708 GCA_045809585.1 Nitrososphaera sp.
GTCTTCGGAAGGAGTTACAAAGATATACATCTCTATACCAATAATTGGCGAAGCTGCAAATAATGCTACGGCAACCGTCTTCAAAGGTGTTATAGTCGCAGGAATTAGGACAGACACGCTCGGTAACTTTGTCAAGAATCAAATTCCGCCGGGCTTTGAGAGTAACGTTGGGTTGTTAGACAAAAACGGGATAATCCTTTATACGGACAACCAGACGTATATTGGCAGTGACTATTTTGCTAGCGAATTTCAATCTACTTTATCTGTCCTTTTATCACCTAATGAGATATCTGCCCTAAATGACATTATAAAGCGTTCACTGCAGGGCATTCCAAGCACAGAAGACATTACAACTAGAGGACAAACAACGACCATCGCGTATGCACCCATTAAGATTAATGGAGAGCATTTGCTGACTCTATATATCACTTCGCCACATCGGCTAACCGACAATGTCAGTTTACTCATAGATCAGCAAAGAACCTTTAGCTTAGCCCTAGTTGTAGTTATTGCCGCTGTTGCCGCAGGCATCTCAGTTCTTGTTCTCATGTCAAATAAGAGACTCGCAGAGACAGTTAAACTTAAGACGTCTGAATTAAAGATGGCAAATGAGTCACAAGCCGAATCAAATAAGCAATTGCAAGCTAGCAATATATTGCTTTCAGAGGCCAACGAACAGTTAAAAGTACACGACAAGATGCAAAAGGAGTTTATCAATATAGCCGCACATGAGCTCAGGACTCCGACTCAGGCAATTCTTGGCTACTCGGAGCTTATTGAGCAGGCGAACCCACAAGAAGTAAAAGTTGCAGCTGCTGCTATTTTGAGGAATGCAGATAGATTGAAGCGGTTGACTGATGATATACTGGACATTACAAGGATAGAAAGTCAATCACTTAAATTGAAAATGGAGATGTTTAACCTAAATGAGAAAATCAAGAATGTTATTCAAGATACCAAGCTTGGGCTATCAGACGCCAAGACAACTAAGATTATTTTTGAGCAGATAGAGCAGGATATTCCTATCTACGGTGATAAGGTAAGGATATTTCAGGTGGTTTCAAACCTTTTGACCAATGCATTGAAGTTCACAAGGGGTGGTGATATTTCTATTAGAGCAGAGCAGAAGGATGGCTATGCAATAGTGACTGTAAAGGACAATGGAACAGGGATTGATCCTGAAATAATGCCCAGATTATTTACAAGGTTTGCGAGCAAGTCTCAGACCGGCACAGGACTTGGTTTATTTATCTCAAAAAGTATTGTCGAAGCTCACGGTGGCAAAATCTGGGCAGAGAACAACAAGGATGGAAAGGGTGCGACGTTTGGATTTACTTTGCCTATAACCAAATACAAAGAATCAACCTCCTGAGCAAGGCATTGAGAGTCGCATATATCATGACACAAGGGTCAGAGGGATTGGGAAAACAAATCTTCATAAATGAGAGATGCATTACAACTAAAAAAATCATGATTCGACGAGCCTTTAACCTCATAGGAAAGCGTAGTCGCTATCATACCAAGATCTGAATATATTTTCATTCACTATAACCAGATCCCAAGTCTGCCTCAGGAATCAAACAAAATTCTTTGACTACACACCTTGAAACAGAGTTTCGCCTTTAGCACAATATAAAAGCACGGATGAAGACCTATACAATGCAGTCATGGTTGAAAACCCAAACAATTACCTTCCTGTTGGTACTTTGGAAGAATTAAAGCAGAAAGGTTATCTTTCAGTTCCAGCCCAAGGACATAATATTGTGGTGTTTTATCATGACGGAGAGGTCCATGCGCTAGATAATCGCTGTCCCCATATGGGATTTCCTCTAAGTCAAGGAAGCACCAAGGACGGCATATTGACCTGTGACTGGCACCATGCTAGGTTTGATATTAAAACTGGGGGATGTTTTGATTTGTGGGCTGATGATGTGCCTATTTTTGCTGTGGAAGTTGTTGACGGCAAGATTTTTGTCCAGATTGACTCAATGGTTAAGAGCAAAGACTTGGGCCGTGCATATCATCTGCGGAGGCTAAACGATGCGATGGAACAAAACATAGCGCTCATTATCGCCAAGTCAATACTCACGCTCAATTCGGAACGAACATTGAGCTCCGACCTATTTAGGAAAGGCTTGGAATATGGCGCAAGATACAGACAAGAAGGCTGGGGTCCGGGATTGACCATTCTTACTTGTATGATGAATCTGGCCCCGTATTCAAGACCCGAGGATAGACTTCGAGGACGTTACCATGGCCTCTCAGCTGTTGCTGCCGATTGTTTCGGACAACCACCTC
Source organism: Nitrososphaera sp. (assembly GCA_045809585.1). Lineage (GTDB taxonomy): Archaea > Thermoproteota > Nitrososphaeria > Nitrososphaerales > Nitrososphaeraceae > Nitrososphaera. Next base: position 2,299 of record JBJMEE010000069.1, read on the forward strand.
GTTTTGCCGTCAGCCCCTTGCCAGATGTACAAAGCCACGCTGCAGATATGATGACACTGAAGCGATGGTTCCGTCACTTTATAGAGGTTCGCGATGCAGATGGAGCTGAACGTTGCCTTGTTACTTCCATAAGAGCAGGAACAGAACCTCATATTATTGCAGATATGCTGTTCTCAGCTGCGACTGACCACCGTTATCTTGATTCGGGGCATGTTCTAGATTTTACCAATAAAGCCTTTGAAGCACTTGATATAGCAGGGTGGGACTTGGCAGGACAAGTCCTGACAAGCCTTGTTGCACTATATGCACAAGCGACAAGGATGGAGGAAAGGAGTTCGTGGCGACATCCTATCGACATCATAGTCCTTTTGAATGATTGCTTTGACAAACTTCCGGCTATATTAGAAAAAGGCAAGCATAACCTAACCACATGGAAGGGTACCGATTCAATCGTGGAGGTATTGCTGGGAGACAATCCTCATGCCATTGCAAATGTACTGATAAAATCTCTACAAGATGGTGCCAAAGGAGAAGAATTAGCTGCAATAGTAGCATATGTTGCAGCGCTTCGAATCGCGCACTTTCCTCTTTCCAATGAGTACTCTGACTGGGATACTGCTCTTCACACTTTTACATTTGCCAATGCTGTACAGCAGGCCATATGCCGGCTGCCTTCATCCATGGAGCTATTGCGTGCAGTCTTTGATGTTGCAATGTCAAACTATCTCAATAGATTTCTAAACGTCCCTTATGCGGGGCTTCCATCAGAGGAGGTGGCGGCGGAATCAGTCAAGGATAAAGATAGTGGAAAGAAGAATTGGGAAAATACTACGGAGAGATTTCTCGACACACTTGACAAGCGTCATCAGGTGAGTGAAGCCGCCAAGATTGTTGCCAGTTGTCTTTCTATACAAGGAGAAAAAGAACTGTCTGCAATTCTTGTTCATGCTCTATTAAGAGAGGATAGAAACTTCCACACAATTCAGATGCTAGAAGCTGCTTTTAGACAGAAGACGGAGCTTCAGCGCCTTCAAATATTAGACGGCATCAAACCTATTTTCGATGTCTTGATAGCCGCTGCACGCTACATGGCTGCTCATACACCAACTGCACGTGCACAAGGACAAACATTTGAAATTGCGTTGAGGCTTCACCAAGGTGCAAATTTGTATGAAGAAATAAGTTGATAATTTGTTTTCGGTTAGGTTTTATGGTTTTCTTTTTAACTTGAGACATAATAACCCCTGATTGTATGCAGAAATAATAAGTGACCTAGAAATCATACGGAGAGAGAAAGAAAGGTCTCCCAGATGTGATCCGTTCAATCACAGTGTCGTCAGATGAAAAAGCCAAGTCAGTGGTTCGATTAGTGTTTATATTAGTTGTAGACTGCTAGTGTTATGCCAAGGGTTTCGTAATGATGGCAACCCTATTATCCCAATTATTGCATGGTTGGCTGATCCTCAGGATCTTGGTCTTTTTCGCATTATAGGCTATATCTTTCATCCTAATATTGCACGGAACACAGATCCAATTCTTCGGTTGAAGATACCAGGATCATATCATGCACTGGGCGGCAAGGATTTTTCACTAGTTGTAGTCATGGGATTTTTCCGTTAGTCCAAGGATCTGCCTTTTTACTTCTTTAGCTTGCCCTCTTCTTATTCTGTTCTTAAATTTTTTTAGGAGTGTCTTCTGCTTTTTTCTTCAGTGCCTTTGCCCCAGCTTTTATCTTGTCTGCCATAGTATCTGTGTCCTTTTCGCTTTCAGCCTTTTTTTTCGGTTCTTCTTCTTCACCACTTCGAGATGCCATGTATTCAGCACTAGACTCTCCCCCGGGCAAGGACTCACCTCTTTCTTTTCGCTCTATGTTTGCAGACTCCACTGTTGGGTTTTTTGTATCAGTAGCTGGTGAGATCTTTTTGGCCCTATCAGGTAGTTGGCTTTCTCCTTCAGATTTCGAAATTATGTATTCAGCACTAGACTCTCCCCCAGAGAGTGATTCGCCCTTCTCTTTTCGCTCTATGTTTGACTCTTCTTCTTCTTGCATATACTTGTTGCAATAGCTTTTAATGTATATATAAGCAGGCCCCCGAAGCGGGGTGTCTTAGAAAAACATTCAGAACATGAAACCCAAATACGACGGAAATTTAGTGTGTGTTTTGGATTCTTTCATCCTCAATGTTAAAAAAGACTGCATAAGGCAGTGAGAGTCGATTGTGACTACGATTATCCATAAAAAATAGATCTCATCATGTCAATAGAAAGATTACCTATATTATTACATCTTAGCCATGTGATTTACAAGAGTGAATTTTACTAATTGTGGATAAAAAATGCAAAAGTAGTAAAAATCTTTCATGTTTATGAAAAGGGTATATTCTTTTATAGTTGTTTAAGGAATACTAATAGAGATGTATACCAGCGATATGTGTGTAAGCAGAAGAATCGATGTTCAACATAAAGGAGGCCTGAAAGCATAATTAGCAATCTTGGTGTCAGTGACCCCGGCCTCTCAAATGTGGGGACACTACTGGGATCTCCAGTTGGCGAAATTATGAGATCAGATGTTGCTATCCTGGAGGCAGACAGGACAACCGATGATGCCATAGAGGCAATGCAGGAAAAAAATGCACGTAACGTCCTTGTCTCGGTCAGAGGAGAGATTGTAGGCATTATCAGCAAGACGGACATTCTATTCAAGGTGACATCGCAGGGAAGAAATCCCTCGAAAGTAAAACTACGAGAAATAATGAATAGCCCGGTATTGGCCGTCAACCCTCAGACAACCGTCAAAGAAGCCCTTTCGATAATGGAGAAAAAGAAGGTGAGACAGCTTATGGTTCATGCGTATGCGGCTGTCTTAGGAATGATTAATAGAGAGGACGTATTAGAGCGGATCGAACAAATTTCACTATCCTTAGAAGATACTGCATTATCTGGTACACCAGCCTGCATCATTGATACAAAGACCATATCTTACATGAAGGATACGAGCAAAGTAAAATTTCCATGCCCATATTGCGGGTCACCGTTTGATGATAAGGAAGCGTTATCAAGACATATTGACAGACTTCATGAAGAAACCGGGATACTAGAAGGGGATTATCGAAAGATTTTATAGGTCAATGAGCGATATCATAACTACTTGTAAAATAAGTTGTATGGAGGAGAGCTTGTGCGGCCCCAGGTTAGTTGTACACTACTATTATGCCCAATTCTTGTAGATTATTGCATTCAGTTGGAGGTGCTGACTGAATAACAGAGATGGAACCGATAATAGAGTGTTTAATGTAGAGACACTGTCTTACATACACGCAATGAGAATGATTCTGACATATTTAGGATAACAATAGGGTTGAACCAGAACCTTTGCTCCTGATGTTCAGCAAACAAGTCAGAGACCCGAC
>JBJMEE010000070.1:0-5880 GCA_045809585.1 Nitrososphaera sp.
ATGGAGAGCTCCGACACATTTGGCATGAGCAAAATGGTATCATACGGTAATAGGTCCGACGTGGATGAGGCGGACATGATATGGTACCTGTCTGAAGACCCGCAGACCCGGGTCATTGGACTCTATGTTGAAGGCTTGGGCGACGGTAGAAAGTTCATGAATACTGCAAAGAAAGCAATTAAGGAGCGGGGTAAGCCCGTGGTTGTATTCAAAAACGGCAGATCCACAAGAGGGGCCAAGCAGGCTGCTTCCCATACCGGATCGCTTGGCGGCTCTTATGCAGTAGTGAAGGGTGCGCTCGATCAGGCAGGTGTCATATCAGTTGATAGCTATGAAGAGCTTACGGCGGCGCTCAAGGCGCTGGCATGGCAACCAATTCCAAGCGGAGGTAGAGTAGCAATGGTGACCAATGGTGCAGGCCCAATAATCGCTGCAATTGACCACTTTGAAAGGCTGGGACTACAAGTAGCCGAACTGAGTGAAGATACCAAAAAATCACTCAAGGATCATTATCCATCAACATACGTCATAGGTAACCCTTGTGACATCACGGGATCTGCAAATGCTGATGACTATCAGTTTGCGATACAGTCATTCATAGACGATCCCAATATTGACATTATCATGCCTTGGTTTGTCTTCCAAGACGACCCGCTTGAAGAAACAATTGTAAATGTTCTAGCCTCATTCCAAAGGCAAAAGAAAAAACCAATACTCGTAGGCGCCATGGGAGGACCGTTCACGGAAAAGATCTCGCAGCGGATTGAGGACACAAATGTTCCAGTCTATCACTCCGTCACTGAATGGGTGACTGCTGCTGGCGCTCTTGCCAAGTGGACAAGGGTAAGAGACCAGGCAAAGTAACCTCTCATTTTTTGGACCTCAAAATATTGCTATGTAATGTTTTAGCGGAAATATTCAAAGTCAATTCTTTTGGATAATGTCCATTATTTTTTATCTTGAATATGCACATTATGCAAACATGTAAACATCTGAAGACCTTCTGATTTTGTTGGTGGCGACAAATACAGTGTTTGGAATGGATAATGTCACACTTACTATCGCGTTCAAGAATTTTAGTCATATTTCTATTCTTCAGAGAACAATAATATCGTATGTTGAGTAAGAGATAAGCGCACCGATGATATGGAAAAAATGGTTGATCATACCTAGACCCGAATCAACATAGCATCATAGATGAAGATGAATAATTTATCGACGTTCGAATCAAGCTTCGATAAATGGCTACAGAAGAAAAATTATCTGGCTTGCTATGTGCAATGATGGAATTTAACCTGATGATTGAGAGTGGTATTGAAGAGATATAGAGTACGTGTGCATTATGAAATAATTTGCACCAAAGATTAAACAAACCAAGATTATACTTGTTGGTGTGGAAACATCAGTAGTATTTATATCATGAGCTGAGCAAACACTCATGATGATTTAAATTAGATACAGCTGCAACGCCACTGTTGCAGAACTCTGCAGTTGAGACTCGAAGGGCCTTTGGTATTCTGTTCATAGCGGTTTCAATATCCGTCGGGGTTGCCTCTTTTCTTAGCGAAATTGCTTATATCATCGCCGCGTTTCCACTCTATTACTATGCGATAATTTGGATTGTCAGCTTTGGTGCAGTGTTTGGGGCAAGCTCCCCACACTTGCGCAAAGCGGTACCTGCAATCCTGGGCAGGATGAAGACAAGCACTGGGTGGCCTGCAGGCGCGAAGGCGCTCAATGGCATTTGTTGGGCAGGACCTTTTGCTGCAATAGCCGCTTTTCCATCGTTATACCAATACCTTATCCTAGCCGGCATAGGTCTTGGCAACTTGTCGACATATTTTATGATCAAAAAGTATAGCGGCGATGATAACCGCGAGCAACTGATAGTAGCTTTGATTTCGCTTGCAGCAATACCAGCTGCTGTCATGATCGACAGTATGCTGTTTGCAACACGCCAAGACATCGAAGTAATGCTATCCAGAATCTTCATTGGAATCGCCTATGGGGCTGGAGGTCTGTTTGCACTGCTAAGGAAAGCGGGCCCGGTGGGCTTCGATCCCACGACTTCCGGCTCTCTCCAATAGAATTTAGAAGGCAGGCGCTCTATCCATGCTGAGCTACGGGCCCTTGGCGCTCTAGTGCCTCTTGTTAATTTAATGATTGCGGGTTACAACGATGTAATTATAACTGTTAAGTCAAGCCAGTTTGCGAAACTGTATGTTCATAGTATACATTGCAGTAAAAGCTAGCCCTTTGACCCATGCTTTATGTATGACACCTCTGAACTCACTCAAAGTATAAGCATTGGATCTATCTAATATGTCAAGTTTTTAGCAGCGAAGTGATAGCTCGAAAACCTAATACAAGATTCACATTTAAACCGCACGTTTAGTGTAAATCCTATACTAAGAAACTATAATAGCCAGTCGACGAATTCTACATGTTGTGTGAAAAAAATAATGGTTGAAACGAGTAATGCCGATAACGCACAAGAATTTATTCAAGAGCAAGTCAACAAAATGTTTGAATTGAGCAGTACTTTGAAGCTGCCTACAATTGGTCCTATGTACGCTTTTTCAAAAGATTTTAGCTCGTACACTAACGATTTTGTCAGCCTTGGCAAGGTCATGGTTGAACTCAAAAACAACATGGATAGCTACTGGTCGCTTGTGATTACAGCCTACTCAAAGGCCGTAAGAGATACAGTAGAGCGGGCTCCAATGCAGCTGACAACAAAAGAAGATTTTGAGAATTACAGACGCGCTGCCATAGAGGTCTTTGAATACACTTTTACTGCTCTTTTCACATCTTCGGAATTTTCTGAGGTCTATGGCAAGTTATTTGGTAGCCAGCTGAATGTATCAAAGGTTATGCAGAGCATAGCAGAGAAGAACTTCAAGACGCTCAACCTTCCAACAAGAAGTGAGGTTGATGAGATGCTAAAGGACATAATGGAACTGAAGAGAACTGTGCGAGATATAAAGAGGAGCGTTGAGGCGAGAAATGACCAAGCAAGAATTGCAACCTGACCACATGGAGCAAAATGTCCAACCAGCGCAGAGCGAGCAGGAGAGGCAGCTAAAAAAAGAGCCTACACTTGCTGAGGAAATCAAGGAGGCCTACCGCAAGGTCGAAAAGGTGAGGAATATTCTGCACGCTGCTGGCAACATCGAAGTTGGCGACACTCCAAACGAAATCTTGGTTGAAAATAGAGCCTACAGGCTTTTGCACTACCAGCAGATGGTCAGCAAGACAGCGAGGACGCCAATACTTGTCGTTTATGCACTCATCAATAAGTCATATGTGCTTGACCTCCAGCATGACAAAAGCTGGATTCGCAGCCTGCTAAGTCAGGGATTCGATGTCTACCTCATTGACTGGAAAGCACCCACTGCTGCAGATAAGTACGTCTCGTTTGATGACTATGTCAATTTCTACATCGATGACTGTGTCGAGTCTGTAATCAAAAGGACTAAAGTAGAAAAGCTAACACTTCATGGCTACTGCATGGGCGGAACCATGTCGGCGATGTACACTGCACTGCATCAAGACAAAGTGAGGAACCTTTCTGTAATAGCACCTGTCATAGACGGTCAGAACGATTCCACAGTAATTGGAAATGTTGCAAAGAATATGGATGTCGACAAGATGCTGCAGGTCATCGGAAATCTGCAATCTGAACAATTGTATGCATTATACTCGACACTAAAGCCATTCAAGCAGGGCATCAACAAGTACTTGAACCTTCTTCAAAATATCGATAACGAGGAATTTGTAAGTAACTTTTTGCGCCTTGAAAAGTGGTTGTATGATACGCCCCAAATCGCAGGAGAAACATTCAGACAGTGGGTATCTGACATTTATCAGAAGAACCTGCTGGTGAAGAATGAGCTGAGGCTGAGCGATAAGATCGTGGACTTGTCAACGATCAAAGTTCCAGTGCTCAACGTTATTGCTGACGAAGACCATCTTGTGTCGCCGCAATGCAGCGCCCCTCTAAATGATGTAGTGTCAAGCACCGATAAGCGCATTATGATGTTCCACACCGGGCATGTGGGACTCATTGCTAGCCATTACTCACAGAATAACGTGCTTCCTAAAGTGGGGCAGTGGCTTATGGCAAGGTCTCAGTAGAAATTATTATGATGATTCTGATAGAGCGCGCAGGAATATGAGTATTGTATGGTTCTTGAAGGCATACCAACTGGCTATGAAATCCGGTTTTTGATTGATATTGGGATCGTACTGGGAGCCGGATTTGCGATAGGTGCAGAAAGAGAATCAAGGAACAAGCCTGCAGGGATTAGTACACATTGTCTTGTAATTGGAGGCGCTATGATTTTTACGTTCCTGTCCTCATTAGTGGATGTAAATTCTTCATCAAGAATTGCTGCACAGGTAGTATCAGGTATTGGGTTCTTGGGAGCCGGCATTATACTGAAGAGCGAGGTTGAAAAGAAAATCACTAACCTAACCACAGCTGCTGCTATATGGTATGCTGCAGCAATTGGCATGGCAATAGGCTATCAATACTACTTTTTGGCAGGTGTGGCTACAGCGTTTGCCGTTGGAGTGCCTCGGATACCTCACATTTCAAAATTGGTGAAAAAGGATGAAGAGACCTAGATTGTTAGTTTGAACAATTCAATACATCAACATTGGGGAGTTACCATCTCATATAACGTTCTTATAACTTATAGGTTGGATAATTGTGAGATTGCTGCTAATCCAACATGAATTAAAAAAGGGTATCCAGCAGATACCTCTGCAATAGCAAGGCCTGGCTGCAATGGAAAAACGACAAATTTTCCAATGCTCAGATGAGGCAGTGGCCAGTTGTGCATTAGTCGTTAAGCATGGAGGGGTGGTGGTCTATCCAACGGACACGATCTACGGAATAGGCTGCGATCCATACAACGACTTGGCAGTCAAACGCATTTTTTCGATAAAAGGCAGGGATGAAAAAAAGCCACTCCCTGTTCTGACGCACAGCATTCAAAATGCAGAAAGGATAGTGTCGCTTGGCACGATTGGCAGGACGCTAGCTAAAAGATACTGGCCCGGCGCGCTAACGATAGTAGCTCCAGTAATCGACCGCAGAATATCCCCTCTGATTATGGCAGGCGGTTCTACCTTGGCAGTGCGTGTTCCGGCCAACAATTGCGGTTTGATGCTTCTCAATCACTGCAGGTACCTTGTAGGTACTAGCGCAAACTTGTCAGGAAAGAGAGGGCTGACAAGCGCGCAAGAAGTGCTTGATTCTCAGCTTGAAGGATATGATGCCCTCTTAGATGGCGGAACAGTCGAAAAGGGTGTGGAATCCACCATAGTGTCTATCGAAGGCAAGCCTAAAATATTGCGTGAAGGGGCCATAAAAACAAGGGAGGTATCACAGCTCATTGGGTGATTTTAACCTCATTGTATCAACTTATAGATTCAGAGAAGAAGATGCACAAGACGAAATTCTCGAGTTGCTTGATAATTTTGGCGACCAGACAGCAGAGTCTGAAATTATTGAGATAAAGGGGATGGTACTTGTACAGAGCTCGCTTGACCCTATTGCTGTCATTGATAAACTAAAGGATCTTGTGGCCTCAGAACCTTGGCAGGTTCGTTATATTCTGCGCGTATTGCCAGTACAAGTTATTGTCCCCACCCGGCTTGACACAATCAGACAAGCAGCAACAAATCTCACCCCAAAAATCGGCAATGACTCCTTCAGGATAACGGTTGAAAAAAGGCACAACTCTCTTGTTTCGAAGCAAATTATAAAGGCGATAGCAGGCCAGATCAATAACAAGGTTGATTTGGAGAATCATGGCTGGGTTATCCTAGTACAGGTACTTGGGGGGTTGACGGGATTATCGGTCCTCAGGC
>JBJMEE010000071.1:0-5985 GCA_045809585.1 Nitrososphaera sp.
CTGGGATGAAGTCGCCTATAATTCGGACAAACTCCGACCTGGTATCATCGTAGAACCTTTGTTCCTTGTAATGCCATACAGTATACCGGTGTCCATCCCATTAGAGATATCGCCCCGAAAGGGCATTGCAAAGAGCATTAGTACCAACTAGTCAAGGGGCGACCACGACATTAGAAATTGCAAAGGCATTAGCAACCCTATCTTCAAGACAGATTAAAACGATTCTAGTTGCACATCATAGCTTATAGACCGTACGGACTTTTGCTATTTCCCTGTGTCGTTTTTTATCTTGTAACCTACGTCCTGGCTGTTCAGTTCTTTTTCTATTTCTGAAGAACTCTTGCCTGCTTTAATCTTGTCTCGAATTTCCTTTACTGCTTTTTCTTCCACCTTATCTTCGTTTGCTGCCATATATCGAGGTATTAATGCTACATCCTATTTATCGAGTAGCCTTGAATTATTAACATAATTTCCGTCAGTCCAAAGGAAGGCCCCCGGCTGCCAGATGTATGTTATATATGCTAACTTTCGCTAGAACTTTATTAGCCGGTCATGCACATGTCATAATGATAATTGTTCCGATTATAGATCAACGCCTGCAAGAGAATCTGCCCTCCTAAAAGAGGAGGTTTTCCTATATATGCAATATTTCTTGGTTGAATTAGTAGCCTAGATAATCCTTCTGTTTATTGTAAAAAAAATACAAAAAATTAGATGGAGAGAATCGATATCTGCTGCAGTATTGATGCTTTCATACCAGCTTTCGTATAGTCTCACGATCGTAATACTGCGATTTCTTGTATCGCCTGTATTTGCTTATCCGCCGCCATAGGGACAACGTAAGAAGAAGGGATGGTAGCAGAAAAGCAAGGGGGATTATCCATGTGCTTGTCAATTTTGTCTTTAGCATTGCCATTTCCATGCAACCTTATGTATTGAGAGGTATCATCACGGCCAATCGGTTTGCTTATTCTATTAGCTTGCTAGTGTTCCTTCTTCTAGGCCTGCAGTTGTGTCAGTAGTACTGGTTGACTTTGGCGACCTTCGAAGCCTCCTCCCAGTCTTTCTCACGCTCTCTGAGGTAATAGGTGCAGCCTCTCCGACTTCTCTCGCAGCACCCCTCACGGTTTCAGCCGTTTCCTGTGCTGCCTTAGCTGTCTCGTCTATTGCCACAGCAGTCTCTCTGATCGCACCGCGGTCCCTTAGAGCGCGAGCAGCATCATTAATTTCTTTTGCAGTATCACGTGTTGCAAGAGATGCCTCCCTAAATGAATCAACGAGTTCCTCGACTGCTCCGCTCTGGCGTATAGCAACCACCAGCTCTCTCATCCTGATGGATTCTTCTCTTATTCTCCGTGCAATGCTTTTGATTGTTTCTGCTGTCTGTTGTGCGTCGACAGATGCTGTCACATGGGCAGCAGTATCGGTTGTTGAAGTGTTCCCTCTAACTCTGCTAGCATTAGCAGAGTTACTCTCATCCGAAGGGATAGTAGGGGTAACCATACAGACTTATCATCTACCTCCCTTAAAAGAAATACTGTCAAAAATATCCACATTCGCTATTCAGAATTGTCCAAGCCTTCCCTTGCTTGCCTCTACACTAACCAACCATTTTCAATATGCCTCTACTTTTCAAAATTTCTAACATGCTACTTCGTATTTCGTGAGGATGATTGGCACGCATAGCGATACGTTCATAATTTACTATACAGAACACTGGTATTATAGGTGGGCTATTGTGTCTTTTAGAAAAGTTGGGGCAGTAATCCTGCTAGTTTCAAATATGGAAAAGTCGATCAAGTTTTATAATGAGATACTGGAGCTTCCAATCAAGACTAAATCTAAGGATTGGACAGAATTTTTCAATAATGATACTGTGCTAGCCCTCCACCCTGCTCCGAAGAAGAAAAAAAGCATACTGAAGGTAGGTTCAGGCACGCTGGTGGGTTTCGAAGTGAGTGACTTGAACTCGACTACGGAAAAGCTGAAGCAAAAAAAAGTGAAATTCTTTAAGAAACCAAAAGAGGAGCCTTTTGGCAAGCACGCGATAATTCAGGACCCAGACGGGCACCTCATATCTATTGCCGAGATCAAAGAGAAGTCGTCAGGAGGTTTTGACTTGCTCGGGCTTATAGGTGCAGAATAATGGGTGGCTGATGTTATTTTTATTTTTTTTATTATTGTTCTCCTGTCTTCGTTGCGCTTACTAAATAGACTTTGCCCCCGAGGTGCTTAAAGTCTGCTTTTGAAAACCCCTTATTGAGCAACCGTATGATGTCTTTCCTATTCATGAATTTATGATCCTGCAGCGCGAAGTCGAGCTGCATCCCCATTATCAGGCGACCAGAATAATCCTGAAACTTTGATTTTTTTGGCAGCAATCCCTCCACTATTGCTATTGTGCCGCCCTTTTTCAAGGCGCGCCAGCAATTTGATATAACCCTTTCTTTGTCTTTGGTAGCGTAAAGAGATTCCCCCAGGTATACAATCTCAAATTCATTTGCAAATTTCATGGATTCGCCTGCCAATTTTTTCAAGGAAATCGACATGCCAGAGGCTATCTGACGAGCCGTTGCAACTGCTTTTCCTGAAGGGTCTATTCCCACCAAACTTGACTTGGGGTATTCTTCGTGTAGCTTGGCAAGCATGCCTCCCGTGCCGCAGCCTACATCAAGTAGCCTACATCCTTTCGAAAGCATTTGATGCAATTTTCTGTGACGTTGCACGGCCGCAAGAAAGGCGTAGTGATCCCAGTCAGTCGCCTGCTCTATTGCACTCAAAGTGGATATCTTTTTTCGAGTCTTGCCGGACTTAAACAGCTCTTCAAACGCGCCATACTCGAGGCTCCTGAGTGCAAGGTATGAGAACTGTCCGCCAAGATAGTCAGGACTTGTTTTATCAACAAGTATCCTCTGCATCTGCTTCTTCAGTTGGAGCTTGCCATTGTTTGCGGTGATAAGTTGATACGACAGTGCGGCAGAACACCATGCCCTGACTGCAGTAGGATGCAATTTAGTATTCAGTATTAGTTTTTCTATAGACACAGGGCCTGCAGCAATGTGATTAAATAGCTTCATTTGCCTCCCTATGTGCGCTATCCACACGCCGTAAAAGCCGATCGAGTATTGCCAGAGCCTTACAAAATCCGTCGAGCGTTCCTTCAAGTAGTGCAGCCACACCTATGCCATTGATAAATCGTTGCAGGGAACCTTTTTGCATGGGTTCATTGTAAATGCAGGATCAAATAGCTTCTTGACTGTTGAAAAGAGAGAAGTGATGCTCTTTCCATACACCATTTCGATATATCTTGTTCGCGCAAGTCCATCTCCGTGCTCACCTGTTATCGTGCCTCCTGTCTTTATCACATGTGTGAATACTTTATTTGCGATATTGCGCATCAATTCAACTTCTTTTGTCGAGGCAGTGTCTATAAGTGGCCTTGTGTGCATATTCCCATCACCCACATGACCATAAATGGCATAATCCAGCTTATTTTCATGGTAAGTTTCCAGAAGATTAGCAGCATGGTCTACAAGGAAATCTGGATGAACCACAGTATCCTCTATTAACCCTATGGGTTTTCGACTACCCACAGTAAGCTTCATGATACTGTTGAGTGCGCTTTTTCTTGCCATCCACATTTTGATGATGCTTTGCTCGTCAGAAGCATACTCAATTAAAGAGCATCTGTCTGCAAGCAAGAGCCTGCAGGCCATCATAGACGCTTCTACTTTCTTACTGCTACCGTTTCCTGCAAATTCAATAAATAGCAGGCAGCCGGCTCCAGATGCTTTGTCATTATCGGACTTAACAATAGTATGATCTAACATTTCAAGTGCGACGGGAGAAAATTTCAAGATTTCAGGCACTACAGAAACAGCACTTAGGAGGTCTTCAAAACCCAGCACCATCAAGGATCTATAGGCCGGGATATCTAGAATGCGAAGCTTTGCAGCAGTTATCACTCCAAGAGTGCCTTCAGAAGCTGCAAAGACCTTCTGTGGATTAAACTCATCGTCATCAATAACTGCGTCCAGCCTGTAGCCACAAGAATTCTTAGTCACGCTTGGATAACGGTTTCTTATTTCAGGAATGTGTAGAGAAAGTAATCTTCCAAGTTTTTTCATCCTATCATCATATTTGGCTGCGCTCGCAAAACCCATCTTGCCGTCTGCATACACCACCTTAATTTCTTGAATAAAGGAAATAGTGCTGCCGTAGCCCAAGGAGTGAATGCCGCTAGAGTTGTCCGCTATCATGCCTCCTAGTGTGCAGTAGTTGCTGCTGGCCGGATCAGGTGGCAGGAATTTGTTATTCTTTTTGAGCTCTTTGTCGAGTATGCCTTTCACGATACCTGGTTGGATTATAACGAAATCATTATCAATCTCAACTAGGTTATCCATGTGCTTCGAAAAATCAAGAATAACTCCATTAGTTAGGGACTGACCAAGAAGCCCCGTGCCTGCCCCTCTTGCAGTTATCGGTATATTGTGGCATGCACTATATTTACATATTCGTTGTACATCATATTCGTCTGCAGGACAAACTACCGCAGCCGGCTCTATCTCGTAGTGGCTTGCATCTACAGAGTATACTTGTCTGCTCCAGCCGTCTACAAGAATCTCGCCTTTTGCAATGCAAAGCAAGTCACGGGCTATGTTCATGACATAATGTAGCCGGACAGATATAACAAATTTTCCTGATGTGGATACATGAGAGATATATAGAATTGCTCCTTTCTTATTTCTTCTTGAGGAAGTCATCTTGATAACATCAATGCCTAGTCCTCCATCGAGGAAGGAGCCAGTTAGCTAACGCTGATGATCTTTCGTTCTACTTCGCAAAACATAGATAGTGGTTGTTTATCTTGATATTTTTGTAATCGGGAAGGATAGCTAGCTAACTTATAAAAGCACAAGAGCGCTTCACGACTGCCTGCTTTAGGGGAAAAGCCAGTTTAATCAAAGAGGTTCGTCGCGTTGTCGAGGAGATGTCGCAATGAATGAGCAGGGCACAGCCCAAAATCCTGACAGGGCTATGCAAGTAAACTTAATAGCTCCTTCTGCTATGTCTTTTGTGTTGGTGCTAACAGCAAAGAGCAATAGCGATAAAATAATGGGGGCATGCGCTTTTTGCGATGCAAAAATCGCGTTCGGGGAGAGCGTTTGTCCCAACTGCATGAATAAATACAATATCAAGTCATATGATCTCGGCAGCGACGGCTGTGGTTGTGATAGGTAAGAGAATAAAAGGGGTCAGAAATTGGTATTAATAATCATCTAATCATATAGCCACCACATCTTCATCCCCTGTTCTAATGAATACTGATTCCATCCATTATATCTTACGCTTTTGCTGAAAGCGCGTTTCATTTTTTCGCTGATCGTGCTGCGCAAATGGAACCTTCCATTTCTACTTCCAAGAGTTGTTGTGTTGTGTGTCTTGTGACAAATGTTGTTCGTTGTTAAAAAAATTATACAATGAAACCACAAGCGCAGAACTTTAGGTTAACAGAAGCATCGCAAAGCAACTATTATAGCTGCGTGATAAGATGAAACAAATAGCAGAACACGGATATTGGAAGCCTTGCGTCGTGACTCCCTATCGCATGAATATAATTTCCTCGTTCATATAAAGCCTATTTATGGAATAATCAACCGATATCAACCCATATCCTTATCTTGGTCTTCAGGAGCCGTTGGCCATCATGAAGATGTTTTTGATGATGATGCAAGCAACTGTGAAGCCTACTTTAGCTTTAACAATAGCTATTTTTCTTTTCGGCGATATAATGGCAGGGAATGCGCAGGTTTCATCCAGCCAAGGTCTAATTCCGGATCAGCAAGATAGGACGTTTGAGAGTGTAAGTGATAGCTTTAGAATAAACGTACCTGAAGGTTGGGTAATTGAAGACATCCATAAGACTGATACTGATTCTTTATTGGGGGAGATGCAGCAAGGCTCCAGACTGCTAGCACGACTCTG
>JBJMEE010000072.1:0-4265 GCA_045809585.1 Nitrososphaera sp.
ACAAATTATAAAATATTGACTAGAAGGATGGCTCGACTACGATAATCCATAGATATTTTTCGTTTCAATTATGTCAAAGATGTCCAATGGATGATTAAGAGGCCAGGGGTTCTCTTAAAGGAGGCAGGAGTAGGTCAGATGGTCGATGAAGGTATCATGAATCCTCAAATAATTCGGATATAGTTTTTTAAGGAATATAAGAAATGAATCTGATGTCAGAACAGGAAGAATAAAGAGGTATGTCGTTCCTGACAGGAACAAGCAATGACTGGCTATAACTTAGGCAGAAATTGAAGGAAGCCTTGTTTGCTTTGCATTAGGAATTAATGGCTTCAAATTTACCAACACTGACATTTTTGTTTGGGTTGGCTGATCCATTTTCCTGTGTTCTTGCACCATCACTACGGGAAATCTCATTATTATTATTATTATTATTATTGTCATCGTTATCGTTATTGTTATTCTCATCATTGTATATTTCTAAAGCTCTTGCTATTTTCTTTCCATCGTCTGTCCTTTTCAAAAGAGAGTTTAGTTCCTCTATCTCCAGCGAATGTTCTTCTCTTGAGCCATCTGCATTCTCGAATCGTAATATTAATTCGTTTTTCATAGGGCTCGTTTCCCTTAACTTCCTTATTATTGGCGAATAGTACTTGGCAATGATTTCCAAAAAAATGCTCACCAAACTTGGCTCATATGCTACGATGTTGCTGTTGCCTACACTTATAGAACTTTTACTTGCGTCTATCACCAGAGCATCTTTGTCCTCAACTCTGATTGAACATAGCTTGCTGTACAATGCTAGTTGAGATGGTTCATGGTGTATTATAAGCTCAATCTTATCAAGAATAGCCCTGCCAAGAAGCATTATCTCTGGAATATCAGTAGCTTCAGCTATATCTTTTATTCCCAGTGTATCTTGTACTTTTCCTTGCTCGCTTGAAGTAAAATCTATTCTCGGCAGTTTATTATACTCCAGATAATGTGTTCTAGGCCTTGCAGAAGTGCCTGTAGCATTTGTAGTAGTAGCATTATTGCTATCATCGCGGCTGAGTTCTGATATTCTATATTTGATGTGTATCAAATTATCATCTAGTTTGGAGGGGTTATCTACAAGCACCACCAAAAGATTCTCCTTGCCATCAGTGTTTGCAGAGTAAACATAGTAATCTTCAACGTTTACAAACCGTGGTGCTCTTTGATTCTTCATCTCTTTGTCAAGTCCTGGCAAAAAATCAAGAGATTTTTTTAACCTTTGAGTTATCGGAGTTTTTAAACCTACGGGTATCATTATATCCTTCAGACCAAAATCTGATACTTTTCTTCTTTGGTTCCAAAATTCAATTTCTGAGCTCCTGATTGAGAGAGAATAGGAGATAGAGGTAGCAGCGTTCTCGGACAAATTGGAACTATTTTGTGGCAAAGTGTTTGTGAGCACAATATGGTAGTGTTTATTATCCCCAAAGGTATTGTCAATGGATATCTGTAATCCCTTTTGAAGATTGGATGTCATAACGTAAGGTAATTTTTCATATCCCTTTGAAAGCAATTCATTCAAAGGTTCTAGTGCGGTACTTAAAGACCCTTCAATTCTTGAATAAATATATCTCCGATAACTATCAGACTGTTTGAGAAATACTTCCCTAGAATGTATAATGTTACTTCTCAGCGTACTACTTGCTATTACGAATGGATCAGCTTCACTTGGAATAGAATATCGTTCTCTTAATGGCTCATTATACCTGATACCAAAATTGCCAAAGATATCTCCGACGGTGCTGCTTAATTGATCTATCTTGGAGACAATTTCAGATTCCAAAGACTCTGCGTTAGCAAGTACGGATCTGAGATGTTCAAAGTCGTTGTGTGCTTGGAAAATGATATCAGAAAGGCTACTAAAATCCTTGAGCTGAGATAAGAAATCTATGTTTTGCTCTAATGGAGTATAATCAGCATAAAGGTATTTTCCACCTTTTCGAAAGTTATTATTGCCTTTGCCTTCTCCTGTTATCATGGTATTATTTTGCTGTCAAGTATGGCTACCCATTTCAAGGATATAAATCAAATATTGAAATAATGAATTGTGATTGAGAGGGGTTCAAATTGATCTAATCCTGCTTTCTCGTTTCATATCCCTACCAACTCTTCCTTGATCTCGAAAGCCACTTTTTTTCTGTAAATGATCCGGTATCTTCTGAAAACCAGTCTATTCAATGGGTCATACCCGACCTCAGTTATCTTCCTGAATGTTTCAAGACTCGAATTTGCGATTATAGTTCCAATGCCTAACTGTTTTCGTCTTATTTTGTATGCTATCTTTTGAGGCAGATTATATAGAAAAATCTCACTATGTGCTCTTATAAGAACCTTGCCTGCATCATTTACTAATACCGCATCTCTAGAAATTATCTTTTTATTTTCTCTTTGTTCCACTATATTGACCCTTACTGCGGCGCCTGTCAGTATACTCAGAACCTGCTCTATGGTACCTGTCTCTGCCAGTAGCGTCTTTTGAGCCAGTCCAAGCTTGATCCCAGATCTTCGTTCAAGTTCAACAATGTTTTGCAGCATGAAGCTTCCAAGGTCATCTTTTTTCAGAACTGCAGCTGCCACACTATGAGTGGTAGCGCTGAAGCGTTATGAAAAGATTATCCTGTATGCAAGCATGGAGAGGGCAAATATTATCGTGCCAATACTGATGGTCTTAAGACCATTCTCAAGCCTCTTCGCCCGAGCTTCAGCGTTACCATTTCTTTGCTTTAACTGCTTATACGGTCGAGACATCCTGATCTCGGCATAGCTGGCGACTCCTGTCAAGCATGCCGCCAATAATGCGAGGATGCTGACCGAATTTGTCTGTATGATGTATCCGGCCAGCAACGGTAAAGAACCCCACGACACTGCAAACCAAAAGTCATTGTGGAAGAGGCCATCCCATAATTCATAGTTATATGTAAACAAGAAGAACCCTTCAAGTAGTGCAATGACTGCTAGGAGTGGAACAAAGAATACAATGTAATAGAGTCCGATTGCATAGGCAGCTGTAAGTGTTGCTATCATAATAGTCAACAGCTGCACTTTGGTAAAGTAGCTGCCCCATGGTTTGATTTTTTTTGACCCAAGGCTATCCGCCACATGAGCGGAGATTCCAAGTGCAAATGTGTAAATCAATACAATTGCTCCGACCCTATCCCATGCTATCTCGCCAGCAAGCATTGAGCCAATAATGGCAAATGAAATACACATCCCTGTATAGGGTAGAAACAACAAGCCAACAAAAACGCGAAATCTCACAGGGCCAAACTTGGGCACGAACCATTCATTCATGCGCGTCTCCTTGTCTGCACTCATGGCTTCTGAGCAGAGACTATAGCGGAAGTGCCTGCAGTGTAGGATCTGTAATTGACGTTTTGAAATTTTCTATTCTTTAGCACACATAGCGTCTTATTAACCCAGTCAGATTTTTTTATGACATCATCCAGCTGCCCAAAAACAACCTTCCATGATGTAACAAATCTTCCTGCGAGTCTGAGCAATGCAAAATATATGTTCCATAGATTGCGCATGAGCCCTGTAGGATAAGTGAAATCATGGAATACCACAACGCCACCTGGCTTGAGTACTCTCCAGCACTCGTCAATTACCCTTTGGATGTCGACATATTTGGCGAGATAGGAGGATACTATCGCGTCAAACGATTCGCCCCTGTAGGGCAGGACTTCGGCCGTGCCCTGTGCTATAGGCACCTTCAGCCTGCGCTTTGAGGCGAGAAGGTATTCAAATGTGAGGTCAATACCTGTCACGCTTTTGCCTCTCTCTGCTAGCATTGAGGATAGGATGCCAGTTCCGCAGGCAAGTTCGAGAATATGGCTTCGATGGCTGGCTGCCCTTATTATCTCATATTTCCAGGCAATGTCCTGGCCAAACGTCGCCAGCCGCAAGACAAGGTCGTAGCTATCGGCATTGGCAGGGGTAAAGAAGCGCATTGCCTGAGCATGACCCTCATGAACCAGCATTATCAGTGCTGTTACAATGCCACCCACTTTTATGTATTGAAAACTTACAGATTTGGCGCTAATACTTATTAACAAAATTTTATAGCTAGTCGACTAAGCACTAATACTACCCCTCCCCTAAAAGTGCTAGGCTGGATTTGGGCTGATATAAGGGGCAGTGGACTGGGTTCTGTCACTTTATCGGCTCATAACAATACATCCAACTAAGGTGTTGAACTGACAGAACCCAAGGAAGAAGAATGGTTAAAT
>JBJMEE010000073.1:0-3906 GCA_045809585.1 Nitrososphaera sp.
TCTTATGCACAGCAAGGTGGAGACCAAGGTGGGACCCAAAGTGGGACCCAAGGTGGACAACAGGGAGGAAGAATAGTCGAGCAAGGAACAGTAACTTCATCACCGGTTCCATTACCAGGCCTTGAAGAACAACAAAGGGCAACAATATTGCCATTAAGACAAGACGGCTCTATCTATACTGGAGTACTAACCTTCACAGCTACTGAACCAGTAGATGTTGTGATTTTGAATATGCAAACTCTCAATGAAACTGAGCGAGCGATATTAAATGCTACTGAGGATGGGGATCTTGGAACACTGACTACAGCACCACTTAACAACGACACCAGCTTGGTAATCTCTTCGATCACTCCAAGTTATGGCGATTCAGGAAGTCCGTCAGCCTCAATTCCATTTGCAGGTAATGCACTTTGGCTTCACACACCAGGTGGAGAGCCATTTGCTGCATCATACGCTGTAAGTGCTCAGGTTCTACAAGCACAGACAATGAATAATATAAACAATGTCACAACAGCTACAGCTGCTGGAGACGAGGGAGATGATGGCGGAGACGGCGGTGGTGCAGCCGATGAAGATGGCGGAGACGGCGGTGGTGCAGCCGGTGCAACAGCTACAGCTGCTGGAGACGAGGGAGATGATGGCGGAGACGGCGGTGGTGCAGCCAATGCAACAGATACAGCTGCTGGAGATACTGACGGGGCCTAGACAAACAGTGACTGCTGAAGACAAATAGGGAAGTTGTAAAAACTCTCCTTTTTCTTTCTTTTTTCATTGTTTTCTATAGCTATTATGTTACCATAGGCCTCCTTATCCGTATAGAAAAGGTGCACGGGAATGCAAAAAACAATTTATGAACAACAAACGATTCTGGTAAGGATATAGATTTGTTTACGTGAGTAACACAAGATAAACTGAAATTGAACCAGATTTGATTCTTTTATATTCATCCGGTCCAACCAAAAAATACCTAAAAGGACCTAGGTTAATACAGGATCTCCAAATCAGAAAATAACTAATCGGGTAAATTTGGGTCAGCCAGCGAGATATCTCTTAAGCAGACTTGTTGCTCTGTCTGCCCCTAGGTCAAGTAGGTAATTACCTATCCTGGGTCCCCTATCGGCATTGAGGAACATTCTATACAATAAAGTAAAGAACTCTTTTGGCTCAATACCGTTTGCCCTTGCGATAGAAAATACCTTAGACTGGATATCTTTGGCACTCTCTGGAGAATCCGGTAGGCCTGTAAACGACCCGATCGCTTCGATCAATTCCTGCACTGCCTTTCTATCCAAATCAGAAAGTCGTAGTTCAAACTTTTCATCCCTTGGCATGATGTCGTCGCCCCAGTTGGATGCCAGCCTGATCTTGTACATGACACTATCAACTCCTTTTTCCTTGACCATACCGTATTTGAGAAGCCGGTTGAATACTTTTTCGTCGCGGTTATCATCATCAGGAGGAAATATTGAAGCCTGCTGTGCTAAGAAGCGATATGGAATATGCGGGTCGGCTTGTTTGGGTGGATGGAGCTTTTTGATGTATTCATAGATTCCCTTGACCTTGGTAAGCTTGGCCAAGTTGGCCTCACTTATTTTCCCAAAGTAAACATCTTCATAATAATCATATTCATCCATCAGGGCGGGCACGTCATCTAACCCTATGTGGCGAGTGCCCGCAATGCGTTTGAACAGCAATAGCAGTATCGATTCCGGCGTGCCATACCGCAGCCACATTTGAGGCGTCAATACATTGCCTGAAGATTTGCTTATCTTTTTGCCTGCCTTGTCTAGAAACATCTCGTACTTCACGTGGAGGGGATGAGGATAGCCAAGTATTTCATCTGCAATCCAGTCATTTACTCTGACAGAATCCATAATATCCTTGCCATATGCCTCAAAGCGTATATGAAGAGCCTGCCACCTTGCTGCAAATTCCACTTTCCAAGCAAGTTTGCCCTCGCCCTTTGTCGTGTCCGCCTCGCCCTTGTTGCCACAGCCCCCGATTTCCTCCTTGCCTATCCTGCCGCCTCGGCATACGTAAGTAACTTTTCTTTCATCTGGCAGGTACTCTTGTGCTACTGCTGTGTAGAGCCTTCCGCAACTGCTGCATATAGGAAAATAAGGTAATACTTCAGTATATTTCTCCTGGCCTACGAACTCGGCTATTTTTTGCCCAAGCTTGATTCTGTTCTTCAATATTGTATCAATTTGCTTGGTCAATATTCCTTGCCTGTACGCTTCGCTGCCACTTTGAAAGAGATACTTTATCCCTGCTCTATCGAGGCCATCCAAGAGTAGACTGCTCATGTGCATACCATAGGAGGCATGGCAGCTGCCAAATGGGTCAGGAATGGTTGAGACAGGCCGTGCAATGTGATCCTGCAACCAGCTTGGCAAACCTTGTGGTATTCTACGAAGTCCATCCATGTCGTCTGAATATGCGACCAGTTCAGACTTGAAGCCAAAATTCTGAAGGGCAAGAGCAATGCCATAAGCTCTGACTGCGTCAGCCATGCTCCCGATGTGAGGAATGCCCGATGCGCCAAGGCCGCTCTCAACTCTTATTAGACTCAAGTTGCGACCAAGCTTTTTCTCCCTTTTGATTAGAGTGTCAGCAACTTTATCGATCCAAGTTCCCTTACCGATCACTAACTGATCTTCCATTTTATTATAACGCCCTTGAAACATATGGACCGTCCTGCTGATAGCCAAGCTTTTTGTAATATTCCCTTGTCCCAACGGCACTGATGACTGCGATCTTGTCAACTCCCAATTCACCTTTAGCTATACGCTCAGCCTCCTTCAGCAGTTTCATTCCCAGTCCTCTATGCTGGTAACTATCGTCTCTCACACTTCTGCCAATGCTGATCGCCTGCCCGTAGACATGGAGCTCACGCACTACTGCGCTGGAATTAAGCTCGCTTCTATGTGGTCTTGCCACCTTTCGCAACCTCAAGAACCCAAGTATTGTATCGCCAGCTTTACTTTCATATGAAAGAAATATCTCAGAGCCTCCAGAAGCAGAGTAATCTGTTCTTCTTAATATTACCTCTTCTTCTGAAGGGTACCTTCTTTGCAAGCCGGTTTCTCTACACCTGATACAGTTGCACCGGCAGCCTTGCTGTCTTAACTTTTTCAAAACAATTTGTCTGAGGTTGCCGTTCTTAGGGCCAGCGATAATGTCCTTTGACTCAATTTCGCGTTGGATGCGCATGATCCGCACCCATTCTGGAATTATCTTTTTGGCCTCCACAATTACGTTTACGAGCTCGTCCTCAGAGTATGCATCATACTTGCCGCTACTATGCATCTTGAATAGGCCCGTGTGCTCTAGCACAAGTGTTGGGTAAATCTTTAGCATGTCAGGCTTGAAGGCATCATCTTCAAACAAACGTCTGAAATCTTCAATGTCTTTTTCAGGTGAGCTCCCTGGCAATCCTGGCATCATATGAGCGACTATCTTGTAGCCTGCATCCCGAGCGATCTTGAATGCGTGGACAACGTCATCAATCGTATAGCCTCTGTTCACTATTTTGTATACATTGTTGTTAAGAGATTGAACGCCAATTTCTATCCTTGTTACCCCAAACTCTAGCATGAGATCTATATGTGGCTCCTTGCAATAGTCAGGTTTAGTCTCAACAGTGAAGCCCACACACCGGTTGTCGGCAGTCTCATTGGTCACCATTGCTTGCTGGAGAGTGGGTGATTTCTTGCAATTCAGAGCGTCGTAGCACGACTTGGCAAACTGCCTCTGGTAGTCCACCGGCATGAATGGGAATGTGCCGCCTACAATAACGACCTCGGTCTTGCCGGTGTCGTGTCCGCGGGATTGTAGCTGCTCCATTTTCGAATGGATCTGTTGGTAAGGATCGTAGCTAAACTTCTGGGCGGACTTTGTTGCAGG
>JBJMEE010000074.1:0-3741 GCA_045809585.1 Nitrososphaera sp.
CTTAATATGCAATCAAACCGGGAACGAAGTGGCAGAGTAAAAGTTGCGCCTGATCAAGAGATGCTTGCCATCACAGCCGATACTGGCATATTCTTTTCAATACTTCTCAAGGCAATCAAAGCAAAGCGCATATTAGAAGTGGGTACATCAGCGGGGTTCTCCACATTGTGGTTCGCCGGCTCATTGGGCAAGAACCGCAGCAGAAGAATAATAACGATCGAAATGAACCCGGTAAAAGTAGAACAGGCATTGAAAAATTTCAAAGAGGCCGGTGTTGATAAGATTATAGAGATAAGACAAGGCATCGCTCTTCACCTACTCCGCAAGCTTAGAGGCAAGTTTGATTTTGTCTTCCTCGATGCAGATAAAGAAAATATCATAAGATATTTTGATCTTGTCCTACCAATGGTAAGAATTGGAGGGATAATTGCGACAGATAATATGCTTTATCCTGACCATTTCCGACCCGCTATGAGAAAGTATGCACGCCATGTGCACAGCAAGCCCAACATCCAATCAGTCACTGTACCAATAGGAATGGGAGAAGAGATTACGATCAAACTGCGTAACTAACCCTACAATTCTGTTTCAAAGTATAATCGGTCCACTGAAAGAGACCCTTTCTACGTCCCTAAGTTTCTACACTGAAAAAGCACTAAAATTGTGCTGATAGCCAATTCTTGCAAGGTCGTAGTCCTCCTGAGAAAAACATCCAATATGCACTGCGCTGTAAAATGGGGCTATGTCTTCGTTTTGAATCCTGGCTGGACAGTATCTGCAGTGGTGGTGGTGATGTTGTTGTTCCCTCTGTAATACGCAAGGTGAGAACAAGAACATCCCTTGAATACAATCAAATCTGGGAGAGAAATATGTCAGAACTAAACGCTAACAACTACTCGCTAGTTGATAGGCTGGTCAATCCGGTGAGCCTAGAGCCCGTAATTGAAAAGATATGGCAAAAGCTAGACTGATGCGATACATTCTGACATTATTCTGGCAGCAAGCATTGCAGTGGTGCCATTGATATCATAATCTGGAGCAAGTTCTACGATGTCGATAGCCACCACATTCCCGGCATTGACTGTCTTGTTAAGCAGGTAGATGAGATCAGTGGATGACAAACCTCCAGGCGAAGGAACTGATACGCCTGGTGCAAATGCTGGGTCTACGCAATCGAGGTCTACTGAAATGTACACTTTGGATCCCCTTGTTCGAGTCCTTATCATTTGCGCCACCCTTTTCACTCCTAGCTCAGCAATCTCTAGCGGGTTTATGATCCTCAGGTCTACCCTTCTTGCATTTTCAAGCTCTTCCGGCTCAGCAGCCCTCGTGCCTACTAACATGCTTTTTCTAAAATTCAGCGATTTTGTTGAGTCCGTAAGCACGGAGCCATAATAATTCTTAGTAGAAGAAACAAAGTCGGGATGGGCATCAAAGTACAAAAGTGATAGTTTTTTCCCAATTGCATTGGACATCGCCTGTATTGTTTCAGTAGTTAGAGAGTGATCTCCACCAATCATGATCGGCAGCTTGCCACGCAAAGCAATGTCAGTCACCATGAGACGCAGCTTCTGCTTGTTTGGTATGTTGCCTGCATCAAATATGTACTTTCGATCAAAGGTTCCACGCATTGGGCAAGTAGGGATCAGCTTTCCGCCGCGTTCAAAAAATTCAGATTCGTTTGAGGCTATTCTCAAAACGTCCGGTGCCCTGCTCGTTCCTTTACGCTTGGCATGAGAACCAGATTCATCAGGGACTCCTATAATAACAACGTCTATGTCTTTGATGCTGTCTGAGTTTGAACGGTGAAGCCTGACCATTATGGCAATCATGTCTAACCTTATTTTTAACCATAGCATGCTAGTCATGACCAATAAGATTTTATTGAAAAGGAATGCTGCCTACTCTCACAATATGTCTACCATGAAATACATTCAGCTTGAACCACAGGATGATATTGCAATTCTAAGGATAAATAGACCAGAGGCCCTCAATGCCATGAATGTGGACGTTATATCAGAGCTTTCAAAGATAATTGATATTGTTGCAGCTGATGACAACATTAAAGCAGTAGTGATTACTGGAGCCGGTGAGCGCTCATTCTGTGCAGGCGCAGACATTTCCTACATGGTCAACATCGATCCAATGCAGGCAGAAAGGTATGCCACTTCTGCTCAAGACGTAATAAACAGAATAGACCGTCTGGAAAAGCCAGTCATCGCCGCTGTAAACGGATTTGCACTGGGCGGCGGCTGCGAGCTTGCAATGGCTTGCGACATAAGGATTGCCTCAAGCAACGCCAAGATGGGACAGCCCGAGGTGACAATAGGCATACCTCCCGGATGGGGCGGAACGCAGCGCCTGATGCGGCTTGTAGGTCCGGCGAAGGCAAAGGAGCTAATATTTACAGGCAAAATGATAATGGCAGATGAGGCCTACCAAATAGGGCTTGTTAACAAAGTAATCAACATTGGACCTGACGATAAACTTCCGCCAGAAGCGCCCAAAGGTGACGCGGTAAAGGAAAAGGAACGGGCGATTGAGATAGCCAAAATACTAAATAAAAAGTTGATGGACGAGTGCATCTCACTTGCAAAGGAGGTAGCGAAGAACAGTTTTGTAGCAGTAAAGGTTAGCAAGAAGCTGATAAACAGGGGAATGGACACAGATCTCGAGACAGGACTTAGGCTTGAGATCTATGGTTGGGCGCTTTGCTTTGCGCACGAAGACAGACAGAAAATGATGTCCGCTTTCCTCAACAAGAGCAAAAAGTAATATCTACTATGCCAAAAGTCGGGCACCCTTGCTAGTCTGACAAATGAATGTCGTGCTCTTTACGCCCGTCCCTTCAAACCCTTTGGTCATGGCGGCAGCTACTCTCTTTGCATTTTTGTTTGTTTTCAGAAATGCTATCATTGAAGGCCCCGCACCGCTTATTGTGACTGCAAGCGCGCCTGCAGAAATAGCGTTCTGCTTGACACTTTCGTAGCCGGGTATCAAATGCTTTCTTGCTGACTCGATAATGATGTCGTCTATTCCTCTTGTTATTGTTTCCACATCCTTTAGCGCAAAGCCTGCAACTATTGTGGCTGCGCCAGAAATATTGTAAACAACGTCTTTGAGCGGCACCACTTTTGGCAGGACGCTCCTTGCCTGCTCTGTCTTTTTCTTTGGCACTTCAAGCCATGGAATTGCAACAATAAGGACGAGATCCTTGGGAGGCTCTAGCCTTGTGAATTGCAGCCTGTCGCTGGCAATGCGGGATATCACAAAACCACCCAGCAAAGAAGCTGAGACGTTATCATAGTGCTTTGTGCCGGCGCTTGCGACCTCGCCTTCTGCGGCATATTCTACAAGCCTGTTCTTATCAATCTTCAAGTCATAAAGCGCGTTGAATGCCATCGCAGCAGCTGCTGCTGAAGCAGCGCTGCTGCCAACGCCATAGCCCGCCGGCACACCTTTTGTAACCTCGATCTCTGTGTTATCACTGATTTCAAAATCCTGCATCATCTTTTTTACTACAAGGCCAGCCGAGTTTAATTCAGGCATTGATGGAATCGCCTGATCACTGTTCTTGATAGTTATTCTTCCGCCACCGTCAGATGACATCCTGCTGCTTACCTTGACTTTGTCCTCAAGCGCATCAAGCGCAAGGCCAAACACGTCGTACCCTGGACCAAGGTTTGCAGTTGAGCATGGGGCAGCAGCACTACACGATTTCCTAGTCATCCTAAATGTCCT
>JBJMEE010000075.1:0-14552 GCA_045809585.1 Nitrososphaera sp.
GAATAACCCAAACTTTTGGATTGACCACCCCAAGTCGGCTATGCCTGTGTGGGTAAACTTGCTAGGACTGAATGTGCCGGAGCATTTGATCATGACCGCCAAGGACGCCGACAAGTCCACTCTCCTGCAAGATGGCGTGCGCACCGAGATCCATTCTTACACGTTCAATTTCAATTATGATTCTTATCCAAGCGACTTCATGGTACTATACTCCGCCAGGTACGGCAGCACACAGCCGGCACTACAGATCGACGTACTAAGACCAGACGGCAATCAATTCCAGATTTATTTTGCGTCGCTTCCTTCCTCTCAGAATGAGAGCAATCAATTCTCTTCTAGGATCTTTTCTACAGACAGACTTATCTCAGATAGCCTTGCTGGATACAGTAATCTCTTTGGATATGCGGTAGATCCCAATAGACCGGAAGTTATGATATTTTCTGAGACTGATGAAAACAGAGTGCTAAAAGGCACCTATGTGATACGCAACACTTTCTATATGTTTGACCCAAGCGATTCTATTGTGGATTCGGGGGTCATATTAGGAGGTAAAGCCTACGGAATCATGGGCACAGATGACTTACGACACGATTTGGCAATTGGCATCCTTTGGGGTGCACCTGTTGCGCTTTTTATCGGCCTCACCGTATCAGTAGCTGCAGTGCTTATTGGCCTGCTATATGGTATTATCGCAGGCTACAAGGGAAGTCGTACCGACGAGGGTCTTATGCGGATAAATGATATCTTCTATTCGCTTCCCACCCTTCCCCTTCTGGTGATTTTGTCTTTGACAGTAGGCCGCAGCATATTTTTGATAACAGGGTTTCTCGTAATATTTGGCTGGGTTGGAATGGCAAAGATAAGCAGAAGTCTTGCGTTGCAGATAAAGAACCTGCAGTACATCGAGGCAGCGAAACTGATGGGACAGTCAGATGTAAAGATAATCTTCAAACACATAATTCCCCAGCTATTGCCGCTCACGTTTGCCAGCATTGCCATTGCCGTTCCAAGCGCAATTCTAGCCGAGGCCGCGCTGTCTTTTCTGGGCCTGGGGGATCCATCGATTCCTACTTGGGGCAAGATCCTGCACGATGCCCACGCTGCTGGGGCTATGACAAGGGGCCTTTGGTGGTGGATAGTGCCACCGGGCCTCATGATAGCCTTAACAGGGGTTGCGTTTGTGCTCATTGGCAACGCTCTTGACAAAATAGTAAACATTAGATCCCGGAGAGCATAATAATAAAGATGCCTCAGGATCTCTTCATCATAGTTGATGACGCGGCCTTGGCGACAACAACATCATCATCATCATTATGATCATCAGATGGCTCTTCCTATTCCTCACCAGCATCCCTGCAATAATTAGATGATCTATTGTATGAACTTTAGCTTCTAACCTTTAATCCTCACTATCTTGATCCTGTCAAGTACCTTCCGGTACTGTAAATCGCTTCCCTACACTATTTGGTCTTTTGTGTGCTTGTCTACTGAAGATGATGGTTCAAAGGTACAAGATATATCCCCCCTATTTTGGTCGTCTACTGTGAGAACGCACATGGGTTATATAACCCGAAAGATATATCACTCTAAGTTTATAATAATTGAAGTCCCCGATCTGCTCCTTTGATGCCAAGTCTGGCGTGCTATGCAGAAACTGCGAAGCGAAACTGAAAGCAGGAAGCATAACACAGGATGATATCGACGCTGCAAAAAAGCTGATTGGTTTGGCTGACCACGATCAAGAAATCAACAAGTTTACACTTGTCCGGGGCACTAGAGTGCATGACGATTTTGTACTTGTGCTCCGAGGACTAGATGTAGGCGCACTTCGGGCTAACAAAGAGCTTGCCAGCAAGATTGAAAAAGTAATGGGACGCAAGGTCTGGTTCATTGAAAATGAGGCCTCTGATAGAAGATTCATCGAGAACCTCTTCCATCCTGCTAAAGTATTATCAGTCAACTTTTTCTGGCTTCCTGGAACCGATAAGCTTACCAAGGTCATTGTTGCTGAAGACGCGAAAAGTGCATCAGTTAGTATAGAGAAAGTTCAAAAGATCGCAAAGGCAGTCAGGAACATCGAGCTGCTGATAGAGTTTACGAATAGCCAAAAGAGGATGTAAGGAAAATGGATTTGGAAGACATCAAAAGGACACATTATGCATGCCAAATTGACACTACTCTTCTCGGGCAGCAGGTAAGCGTGGGAGGTTGGATAGAGGACATCCGCGATATTGGCAAACTTGCTTTTGTAACAATCAGGGATGTTACAGGCAAATGCCAAGTCATCGTGACAGGCAGCAATCTCCAGTCCGCACTGCAAGCATCCAGGCAGAGCGTAGTTATTGTTACAGGCATTGTACAAGAGAGCAAGGCAAGAGACTTTCCCGCTGAGCTAAAGGTGAGCGAATTTAGAGTGCTTGCAAAAGCGCTCCAGCCTCTGCCGCTTGATCCCACCGGGCGCGTCGAGTCTGCAATAGATAAGCGTCTTGATGCACGTGCGCTGGATTTAAGGAACCCAAGAGCTGCAGCCATTTTCCGGCTGCGTGCAGCAGGTCTTAAGATCATAAGAGATACTCTTTCCTCGCAGGGTTTTATTGAAGTGAACACTCCCAAGATAATCGGCAGTGCAACTGAGGGAGGAGCAAACCTCTTTGGGTTTGACTATTTTGGTAAGAGAAAAGCGTACCTTGCACAGAGTCCGCAGTTGTACAAGGAGCAATTGATGGTTGGCCTTGACAGAGTGTTTGAGATTGGACCATATTTTCGTGCAGAAAACTCCCACACCGTTCGCCACCTATCAGAATTTACAAGCATCGATATCGAAGCGGCGTTCCTTGACTATGACGATGTCATGGATATTTTAGAAAAGCTCGTAATAAGACTAACTACCGAGCTTCATGAGAAACATAGAGCGGACTTCCAAACAGCTGATGCAAAGGAAATTTCAGTCAGCAACATAGATAGGATCACCTATGAGCAATGTCTTGAGGAGCTGGCCAAAGACGGCGAAAAGCTCCAATTTGGCGATGATCTGTCAGACTCGGTCCTCAGAAGACTTGGAGAGCTGCATCCCGGTTTTTATTTCATTATAGATTGGCCGCTCAAGCTTAAGCCCTTCTACATCCACGAAAAGGAAGACAACCGCCGACTTTCGAAATCATTTGATCTGCAGTACAGTTACCTGGAGCTTGCATCCGGCGGCCGACGTCTACATGAACCTGCGACGCTGCGCAGCAGGCTTTTAGAACAGGGCTTGAATCCTGCAAGCTTTGAGAATCACCTCAAAGTGTTTGACTGGGGCATGCCTCCACACTCCGGCTGGGGTCTCGGTTATGACCGAATGATGATGGTTCTAACTGGATCGCAGAATGTGCGCGATGTTGTGCTGTACCCAAGGGATACTGAGCGGCTTAGTCCCTAGCAGTAATCTTTATGGTAACCTCCTTTACGCAGTCGTCATAGACATAAGCCTTCAGTCGCCACTCAGTAGTAGAATAAATAAGCCATACGACAGGGTTTATCTCCATGAATTTTATGTCATTGTTGGATGGCGAGGGCTGCGCAGGATGTGAATGGAAAATCGCTATTACCTGGAGCCCTTTGATTTCAGCCAGATTATACGCGTCCACTAGTTCGGTCGAATCCATACTAAATGTCACTGGGGACTCATCAATGTTTCGCATAGGCAAAATTTCGACTACTGCATCGTTCTTACCCAAGAGCAACGCGCAGGACTCGTCTGGGAGCAGAGACTTAGCCACTCTGACGAGCTCTTCAATCTGTCCTGCAGTAAGCGAGATACTCTGCATTTAACTTGCAGTGACCTTGGCCGTCATCCATGGATGTATCGTGCAATAGTATGGATACTCACCGGCTTTATCGAATAGGAACGGAAAGCTATCTCCAGCATTTAATATTCCAGAATCAAACTTTCCATCAGGCGTAGGTGTATTGTTTCGTACGGTCCCCGAGGTTACTGTGTGGGACGCAGTATCGTCATTCTTCCATGTTACCATGCTGCCTACGGTTATTCGCGCAACGTCAGGTGCAAAGAATTCCTCGTTGGTCGGAACTGATGCTCCATTTGCTATTGACACACTAGTTACCAACGGGCTCGCGGCGCGAGAGTTTGGAGCCATTTGATTGGCCGCTGCTCCTGCTGTGGTAGCGTTGCCTGCTGCTGTTTGATTGGCCGCTGCTCCTGCTGTGGTAGCGTTGCCTGCTGCTGTTTGATTGGCCGCTGCTCCTGCTGTGGTAGCGTTGCCTGCTGCTGTTTGATTGGACCCCGAGCTCCCTGTAACTACAAGTGTTGCCCCCATAAATGGATGGAGCGTGCAATAGTATGCATATTCAGCCGGTTGCAGCTCGGCAGTGTTTAGGACCCATTTGGCGGCAGCGTCAATTATCCCGGAGTCAAACACACCTTCCTGTTTGCTGCTTACTGTATGAGGAGTGTTATCTTCGTTTGTCCATTCAACCCCGTCGCCTTGGTTTACTGAAACAGGATCAGGATCATAGTCGGGGTTGCCCTCCGCGGAGGCTCCTGGCAGTATCCTTGCGCTGATTGTGTTCGCAGGTCGAGCTGCTGGTTCCTCGGCAGGAGGCGGGGCTTGCTGTTCTTCATCTGCAGCGTCCGGCGCCTTCGGCGTCACTACCCCAAATGCGTAGAATGTTGAGCCACCCACTATAGCGGCACTTACAAATATGACAGCTAGGGGTTTGAGGTACTGGGCTCCGCGGTAGGATGCGACAGCCAGCACTGTGGCTGGAATTGAGATTATGAGCATTAGGCCTATGTATGCAAAAATGCTTGGAACCTGAGTGCTAACTGTAACGGCTGCAGCAAAGCCAAAAGTTACTAAGAAGCCAAGCGTGATAAAGGTAGCAGATTTGGCTCTACCGGAAGTCGGAAAGCCGTCCTTGAAGAGACCTGAGGCAAGGAAGATCATACCGATGAACATGGTCAAGAGCGTAACGGCGTGCATGCCATCGATGAAGGTCTTGGCTATGCCTGAAAGAGAAATTCCTACGCCGACGATGCCTATTGAAGTAAGACCAATACCGGGTGTCATAAGGTCCCAGTCAGTCATGTTGTTTTACGGCTATTGGGATCCGTGTGGCATACTTAATCGTTTCCTCTAGCGCTTAAATCAGTGATGAAGTCTTTCTTTGCTGATTGTGTCTTGTGGTCCTAGAAGATATGTTAGCTGAGCCGTATTATATTGCGCAACTAGTCAGAGAAAGTAAATTTTGCAGCAAATTTAAGGACGATGTGCTGAAATTGCTAAGATTACAGAAGCTCAGTGAGTGCTATGCGTGTGTTACTCCTAATCGAAAAAAGTGGTGCATATACAGGATGTCCAGAGTCTAAGGCGTCTACATACTCTATTAAAGCTAACTTCAAATCTATAATTTTTGATATCAAATCTTAAGAACGCACACTGTGCACCAAAGAACATTGCCCCTACCGGATCTTTTCGACATAAGCGAGAGTGATACAGTCTGGGATGCTTGGCTTAACACCATAAGTCTGCTTGATATCCTCGAAAACGTCGTGCAGATTAGTCAATATTATGACTTTCAGCAGGCACGCAAGAAGATAGAAAAGATCTATCAGCTGGCCGAATCTCATGCCATAGACAAAAAGAATAGCAAATGTTCATGCGGCCTCTCAGATGGCGAACACGCCTTGCTAAGGCGAAAGATGATGACATTCTTCAAGCTACAGATAACCAATTTGAAACATTTCATCTATTGACCATTGGGAGAACGAATAAATTAAATGCGAGCAAAGGGAGAACTCCGATCGAGCAAAGCCCGTGACTATACAAGACTATGTAGAAGTTTCAAAGCCTAGAATTGTGGTTGTTCTTGTCATAACGGCTATTGCTTCACTTTTAGCTGCAACCAGGTTTGATTCTACTCCAGATGTTGCATGGGACGTCAGTGCTTGGCAGGTAGGCTTCCTTACTCTTGCAGGGGCTTTAGCGTCTATGGGAGCCAGTGCTCTTAATCACTATTACGACAGAGACATTGATAAGATAATGGAGCGTACCGCAAAGCGACCGATCCCCGATGGGAGGCTTTCTCCAAAGAGCGTCTTTGCATATGGGTTTATGCTATGTACGCTTTCAATTGTCATTGCGTTTTTTACCCTCAACCCGGTTGCTACTGGAATGATTGCTATTGGGATCTTCTTTTACGTCATTATATACACGGCCTGGCTTAAGCGGAGCAATGCTTCAAATATCGTCATTGGGGGCTTTGCTGGGAGTGCCGCTTCTATGGCTGGCTGGGCCACCGCCACTGGATCCATTGATCTATTGGGCTTTCTGGTAGGATGGCTCGTTTTCATGTGGACTCCTCCTCATTTTTGGTGCCTTGCAATAAGAGCTAGAGAGGAATATGCAAGTGTGCATGTTCCGATGTTGCCCGTCCTAGTTGGAAATCAGAGGACAGCAAGTTATATCTTGATTAATACCGCAATCCTACTGCCATATTCAGTGGCTCTGGGATTCTTTGGGCTGGGGTTGCTATACACCACAGTTGCAGCACTTTCAGGATCATTGATGCTTGTATATCACTATAAGCTGACAAAGAACCCTACGCCCGAATTTGCATGGAAAGCATACAAGGTCACTGCACCTTATCTCGTAGTGATATTTGTCGCCCTAGCACTTGATGCTCTTTTCTACTATCCACTGGCGCCTGCGTTTTCGTTTCTTTCAATCTTCAATTAAGTAGCAGTGTTGGGATCTGCTACCAGCTCGATCCTGCGCTTGTCTTTAGTTAGCCAGGAAACCCTGACAAGGCCATATATCTCTAGATCCATCAGTGTCTTGTTAAAGTCCGAATCTGCAAGTGTGATGCCGTCCTTTTGAAGTGCGTTCATAAGATCAGTATCAGTCGTGGTGCCTGCCAAGGTAATCTTCTCGAATACAAGGTTTCGAATTGGATATTTCATTATAATTCATCCTTGAAGTGTTTTAACAACAAACGGATTAGTAATCAGAATAGGTACATAGATACATAAGGATTTCGACATTTAGAGCCTGTGTCGTGAGAAACCTAAACTTTAAAAAAGTTGGCCAAAGTAGTAGTTGCATTAAGAGTAGTATCATAACTGCTTCAGACGTCCAGAAAATCCGCTACTACCATATGGCCTCCTCCTCCTCATCAGAGCAAACAACCAATCTAGCGGGCAGGGCGTGCTGTATCTTCGATCTATTCTTTCTAGAAATATATCTGCTGATTGCAAAAATCGTTGGCTTCACGTGGCTTCCAGTTACAATAGTTTTATGAAAAAATGTCGGCTAGACGTCTTGGCTGATTATTTCTTTCTTGCTTTTTTCATCGGAAATATGCTGTTGCATTTATGATAATGAAAAAAAGTGCAGCAATAAGTCGTCATCGTCATCATTTTAGTCATCTCAGACAATATTTTGTGTGATGCATCTCATCCGAGAAGCCACTTTAATGGTTGTAATGGTCGTAGATTGTAACGCTGAAACATGGACAAGCACCTGCATAAAGAGAAGGAGAACTAAAGGTATTCAAACCAGCTTATTCTAGTCATGCCTGTCTCCTGATCAGCCGTAAAATGTCCTTTCTATTGGCTTAGGCATGGCGTATGTAATGTTTTTCTTTACCGATTCGTACCACTCCTCTACATCCTTTGTTATTGATGGACGCACAAGTCTTACGGCGTTGGCAAAGTTCTCATTTGAGATCATATCAGACCTGCTTTGGAGAGCGAGGACAGCAGCTTCTCTACAAAGAGCAACCAAATCTGCTCCACTAAAGTTCTTTGTGGACTGGGCTACGCTCTCCAAGTCTACGTCAAGTGCAAGGGGCATAGGCTGTGCATTTATCCTCAGTATCTCGAGCCTCGCTCTTTCATCCGGCGGTCCTACATAAACTATCATATCCAGTCTGCCTGGACGCAATAATGAAGTGTCGATCAGGTCCGGCCTGTTTGTAATGCCTACTACAACCACTCCGGCACTTCCTGCATCATCCATCTCTGTTAGTATCTGACTGAGAACCCGCTCGTTGCCTGATATGTCGTCGTCGTGAGCCCTTGGTCTTGCAAGTGAATCGAGCTCATCAAACACAACAATGCATGGCGACGATGTCTTTGCCTTTCTAAAGATTTCCCGTATCGCCTTCTCAGACTCGCCGACCCATTTGCTGAGTACTTCAGGTCCCCGCACTACAATGATGTTGGCATTGCTCTCCGTGGCAAGCGCCTTAGCAAGGAGAGTCTTCCCTGTGCCAGGCGGGCCATAGAGCAATGCGCCTCTCGACGATCTAATACCCATCTTCGCAAACTTGTCTGGCTCTTTAATTCCTGTTATGAGATTGTCATGTAGAGTACGCTTTGCTTCATACAATCCTCCTACATCCTCCCACTTGATGCCCGCTACTTCCACATAAAATTCTCTCATTGCAGTTGGGACGATTTCTTTCATCCCTTCCTTAAAGTCGCGATCCGTGATCATCATGCTCTCAAGGATCTCTGGCGATATTCTCTCTCCCTCTAATTCGATCTCGGGGAGGCAACGCCTTAGGGCTTTCATGGCGGCCTCTCTGCAGAGTGCCTTAATGTCTGCCCCGGTATATCCATGAAGTCTAGCGGCAAGTTCTTGCAAGTTAATGTCCTCTGATAGCGGCATGCCACGCGTATGAATTTGCAGTATCTCAAGACGGCCCTCTACGTTTGGAACACCTATTTCGATTTCCCTGTCAAACCTGCCAGGCCGCCTTAATGCTGGGTCTAGGCTTTCCGATCTGTTAGTGGCCCCAAGTACGATAACTTGGCCGCGGTCAGACATGCCGTCCATTAATGCCAATAGCTGCGCCACTACGCGCTTTTCAACATCACCAAATGCCTCCTCCCTTTTTGGAGCAATAGCGTCAATTTCATCTATGAATATTATACTAGGAGCGGACTCACGAGCCTCTTTGAAAATGTCGCGTAATCTTGCCTCAGTTTCGCCGTAATATTTGTTCATGATCTCCGGGCCATTGATTATGAAAAAGTTTGCCTCAGACTCTGAGGCCAATGCCTTTGCTATCAGCGTCTTCCCACAACCTGGGGATCCGTACATCAAGATGCCGCTATGAGGCTCTATTCCAAGCCTAGCAAAGACCTCAGGATGGCGCATAGGTAGCTCGACTATTTCTCGCAGTCGTTTTATCTGTTCTTTCATCCCGCCAATCTCTTCGTATGTGACACGGGGCTTTCTGTCACTTGTGATCTCTGCCATTATGGTGAGCCTTGTTGTCTCCTCGATTCTGGAAATGACCTTGGGCGTAACCCTTTGAACATTAAAGTCCATTTGGTTGCCCAGAATAACTACTGAAATTTCGTCACCCTCGTTGAGGGGATACCCTTTGAGCCTATGCTTGACAAAATCACAAAACTCTTTGTCAACTGTAATATTGGTATTGCCCAATGGCATCAAAGTAACGCTCTTTGCCTGCCTGCAATCTATCTTTCTAACATTTAAAAGGTCGTTTAGCCCTGCACCGGCATTCTTCCTTGTCTGGCCGTCTATCCTTATGATGTCGGTTTCCTTTTCTTCCTCGTCAGCAGGCCAAGCTGTCACTGCTGTGCTGCGCTTCCCTAGAATCTCAATAATCTCTCCAGCCCGGATTCCAAGGTGCTCCATATGGACCGCATCCATTCTTGCCCGCCTCTTGCCTACGTCACGGTGCTTGGCTTCGGATACTCTAAGCTGGAGAGGGGACGAATCGTCGTTTCCAGGGCGCATCTTTTTCAATCCTAGGAAGCCTCCGCTATTATCATTATTGTGGATATTATTATTATTGCTTCATTCTTACTGACTGCCGGCTGATATTCGTTACCTCTATCTCGCCTACACCTTCCACGCTTTTGATAGATTCTTCAAGCTTGTCCATCTGCCCCTCAGCATCGTCTAACAAAAAGTCGCCGACAATTGCTTTTAGCCCAAAGGCAATTGGCTCCATTGTGCTGCTTTTCAGCTCCATTCCCTGTGGCAGGGATTTCTTTATTGACTCGGAGACATTTTCCAGGTTGGAGTCAGCCTCAGCTGGAAGTATTCTTATCCTAACTACCAGTCGCGCCATGCCTATGGACCCTCAAAACCGCAGCCCACGCACTTGTAGGGTCTTGCGAATTCACGGCAGCTCTCGCATCGCCACATCAGAACATATCCACAATTCGCGCAATAATATTTTACGCATTCGTCGTTAGGCATAATCGGCCTGCCACATGAACTACAGACTGGCAGCTGCAATGGCTTGGACATAGGTTCAGCTTGTTACAAGGACCGAATTTATGTCTTCCTTATCTCTCTGGGATCAAGCGCCTTATCTCGTTGCCAAACAATGCTTTGGCCATCCTGGCAACGCCCTTGGCTCCTAGCATCTTAGCAAGCGCAGCCGAGTGAAAGTCGAAGTCGCCGTTTACTGAGGCCTCTTCAAGAGTCTCAGGTGGTATCGCCGCTATCAAGGCGTCTATAGCCTTGTTGTCCATCCGCTCCAAGAGCCGGCGGGCAAGCAGCATCTTGTCAAACTCAAGCTTGAACATGGATAACCAGTTTTTTTCGTACTGCCTAAGCAAAATCTGCTGCTCATTTCGATCTTGATTCTTTTTCACTGCTGCATGTACCACAGCTTGCCCTGCTAGGACGCCCCCCATGCCGCAAGTGTAAATACCCCCGGCGGTTGTAGGCTTGCTCTGGCCCGCCGCATCCCCCACTATTATCGTTTTGTCTGATACAAAGTTTTGAAGGGGGCCATTAATCCATATAGGCGCGTAAACTTTGCGCACCACAGAATACCTTCCCTTGCTGTCAATGTATGACTGGAGAGCGCTTGCAGCATTAATGCCTCTACCTGCGACACCTACTTTGCCCCTTCCTTGACCTGTAGGTATTATCCATCCAAAAAAACCCGGATAGTACTGGCTGTTAAATACCACCTCAATTGTATCGCGCTCTATCCATGACGCGTAAACCTCGTATTGAGCCGAGTGGAGAACACCGGCTCTGTTTCTGCTAATTATGGACGCAATACCTCTTGCGTCTATGAAGAAGTTGCATGAAAAGTTCCCTTCTGAGGTCTTGACTACATATTTGGATGCTTCTTTTGCAATTAATCTCATTGAGCATTTTACTCTTATGTCGGCGCCTTTCTTTTGAGCCTGAAAGGCGATCTGCTTGTCAAATGCGCGCCTGTCTAGGACAACAACCTTTTGCTTTTCAGCACTAATTTTGAAAAAGCTGGAAGGGGAAAAGATTTTGGCATTCGCTATCCTGTTGTTCTCTATTGTCTCGATATCTGGAACGATACCAAGTTTATGTATACCCGAAATGCTTACAAGCCCACCACAGTGTTCAGGTGTTCCAATTTCTATATCTTCCTCAAGAACTATGACAGATAGGCCTCCGCCCGCGATTTCTCGGGCAGCAAGGAGACCTGAGACACTTCCTCCTGCAACCACCACGTCATAATCGGGCATCTTGCGATTGACTAGTAATGTATTTTTCAGTCGCTTAATTAAACTATGAGCAAGCGAGTATAGGCTATGGAATTTAAGCAAGTAATTATTGTCAGACGCGATCTCAATATGGGAACAGGCAAAATAGCAGCACAGGTTGCACATGCTGCCGTGATGGGGGCAGAGAAAGTAAAGGTATCCAGAAGAGAATGGTTCAACTCATGGTTTACTGCTGGTCAAGCCAAGGTAGTAGTGAAGGTAAGGAGCGTCCAAGAGTTGATCAAGGTCAGAAATCTAGCCGAAGAGCTGTATCTTCCAGTCGTGCAAGTGCAAGATAGTGGCTTGACGCAGATACCACCAGGCACGATTACTTGCATTGGAATAGGGCCTGCCCCCTCGGAACTTGTTGACAAAGTGACACATGAGCTCAAGCTCCTCTAGTGGCGACCGACCAGAATTATGCCTACAATTATCAGGCCTGTGGCAATACTTTGAAATACAGTTATGGATTCGCCGAGCGCCAGCGCTGCAATCACTATGCCAAAAATAGGAGTCAATGAAAACATGGACATGGTTCTTACAGTTCCGATTCTCTTGATTCCCTCGAGGAATAACAACAGCGCGCCTCCGAAACCTGCAATTGACATCCCACCTATTAGGATCCACATTTCGAATTTGATCCCTGAGATGACACTTCCTTTGCCCAGCGCCGTAGCTATTGCAAGCAATACAAGCCCGCCGGCAAGTGACTTAACCATCGCTATTTTTGCGGGACTTGCTCTTGATGTAAGGCGCCTGCTGACATTGTTGTCTACTGCCCACATGAACATTGACGCCAATATCAGAGCGTTACCTGTGTTGAATTGAATGATTGT
Organism: Nitrososphaera sp.; assembly: GCA_045809585.1. GTDB lineage: Archaea > Thermoproteota > Nitrososphaeria > Nitrososphaerales > Nitrososphaeraceae > Nitrososphaera. The sequence goes on from JBJMEE010000075.1 coordinate 12,364, forward strand.
CTCTAAAGCTTTCAGGTCTTCTGTGGTAGCTATCCCCAGACCTATTACGACCAAAATCACTGCAAACAGGCCTATTCTTCCATGTGGTCGTTCGCCAAAAAATATTGATGAAAGGATTATTGTAAATACGATTTCACCATTTGTCAGTATAGCCGCGGTTGAAGCAGCAGTCTGCTGAAGGCCGTACATCAAAAGCACAGGCGCCAATACTCCTCCAAAAATAGTTACAAGTACTACGTAGAAATAATCGTCCCTTGTTTGAAATGTAAATGAGGCTTTTGCGAAGGGGATAAGGGCTAGGCCAGAGATCGTATAGACTACTGCTGTTAGAGCAAGCGGGTCTATCGTAGCGAGGGGAACCTTTGCTAGGGTAAATACGGAACCAAATAGAATTGCAGCAAACAGCACGGACATGTAGCCTATGAGCTGTGGCTGCCTTTGGCTCTCTTCTCCTTTTTCTGTTACCAAACGAGTTTGCTAGTAATCCTGATCTATATTTCTGCGTATATATCTCTAAGAAGAGATATAAGGTGGACAAGCCTCTTTTTTTCTAGCTGTTGTCAGATTCTCCCAGGGGAAAAAAAACCCCGCAATCATCAAAAAAGATCATTACTTATGCAATAATTGGCATAGTGGCAGTTGCCGCCGTTTATGTTGTCATGTTTTCAAGAAATACTCCCGAAATCAGCGGTCCTGGAACAAATACTCAAAATGATGAAGCTATGCGACAGCGATTCGAGGAACAATTCTGCGGGACTCAAGCAGGGCCAAATTCTAATACCTATGTTGCTGAAGTCGCTCTGCCTGCAGAATGTGAAATGCCGGTTGGCGTTGCAATTGATGGTGCAAAAGTGTGGTATGTATCAACAAAACGTGGTCTTCTTGGCAGCTATGATACTGCTGCAGGCACATTCAATGAATACGAAATCCCATCGTGGCCGACCAAATCGCTGCCCTTTACAGCTGTACCTTCATGGTCGATGTCATGGACGGTAAAGATTGACGGCAGGGGAGGAAATGTCTGGTTCACCGACCAAAACAATACAATCTGGCGGTTTAACCAGTCAACAGAGGATTTTGACATGTTCAAAGTTCCAGCGAAATATCCTTCTATGATGGACTTTGACTCAAATGGTAACTTGTACTTTATAGGGATAAACTCTCAATCACTTTTCTTTGGCAATGTGTCTAGGATTCAAAACGGAACTTCGGAAGGATTCACAGAGATTTCTCTACCCCTGGGGGGATTCTCAGGCATTAGCTCGGATATCGTGACTTCTGGAGGTTTGGTAGTTGATAAGGAGCGAAATGACGTGTGGGTTTCGCTCCTTGCTTTCCAAGAAAAGAAAGGGCAACTCTTCCAGTATGATATTGAGACGGACAAAGTTGTGCGCATAGTAGACCTCCCGACGGATCTTGGCGCACCTGTAGGAATGGAACTTGACAATTATGGAAATGTGTGGGTAGCTGATCATGGAACGAGCACATTTTTCAGATACGATCCGAGTATGGATAATATAACCAGATTTGTGACATCAATAGCATCTCCCAAGATCTACGGTGGCAGCACTCCGCCAAACGCGTATACACTTCCATATTGGATAGACAAAGGGGGCGACGGCTCGTTGTGGTTCAACGAGCATACAGGCAACAAGATCGGCCGCTTCGATCCCGAAGAGCTTGCGCTGGTCGAATATTGGATACCTTCGCAAAACAGAGCCTGGGCGCTTTGTCCCCCTGAAGCAACAGTATGTGGTATTGCAAACGCCATGCAGTTTGCCGTGGATCCGGAGAACCATCTATGGTTCACAGAGTGGACAGAAAACAAAATCGCCAAATTGGATGCATCAAAGCAGGTGCCCATTGCAGTAGTGACACCTGCCGAAGTCGCACTTGCAAGAGGTGAAAGCACAGAGATAAAAGTGACAGTAGTTGCATCAAGCGATTTTAGCGGTCAAATGATGGCTTCGGGAACATTTATGCCAAATGCTGCTCTAGGTAACTCGACGGGTATTTTCAGCGAAGAATCTGTGTCTCTTTCATCTGGAAGTTCAAAAGAGATTTCATATACTTTCACAGCTGCACAAGATCTAAAGCAGGGGCAATACACGATAATGCTTGGAGCTGGGAATGATGATGTTTCATACATGAAGGCAGTAAGAGTCAACATAATCTAATGTTTTGTAATT
>JBJMEE010000076.1:0-11199 GCA_045809585.1 Nitrososphaera sp.
TTTTGTTTTATTTTTTATTCCTTGTCAACAAGATAGAGAGAGATGGAGCAAGAAGTATATTTGGGTAACTTGCTAGTCTACTACTTAAGCAGACTGCGGACTGGGACTCTGATGGATTGGGAGAATTGTCTGACATTAGCTGTGAAACCTGGGGATGTGGTGAGGAAACTGACACTGGCAACTCTCCTCTCCTCCACATGATATGGCATTGCCAGAATTTACCTGGCATAAACAACTCAAAAGAGTATCAGGGAGAACAACTTCGCAACTGGTAGGATTTACAGGGTGACTTTGATAACGTAATGGCTAATAGTAGGAGACTAACTGTTAGTCTTTTACTCATACCATAATAATAGTTTGAGTTCAAACCTCATTGGTATTTAAAAAAACATAAGAAGCAGTAGAGACTTAATAAAACAATAATACAATGCGCCTAGCCGCTAGCATAGGAATAATTATCATAGTCCTAATCACCCTGGTAGCATTATGGTATGGCTATCAGGAACTTCAGAGCCCTTCAGTCACACAGCAAAAACAGTTAACGGCACTTGGATGTATACCAACTAGTCATGACTCTCAGGGCTCGCCAACAGCGTGGTCATGTCCTAGCGATTAAAAAAGCCAAATTAATCAAAAGCAGTTATTGAGTTTTTTAGTGCTAGAAGCCACAAGATGTTGTGCTCTTATTATTATCATTATTACTTTCAAACATCTGTTGTTAATAATAAATCATCCAATGTTGCGAATTCTTGTTTCGAAGACAACTCTTGAAACTATACTTTTACTCCCTTGGCGGTATTTATTGTACTTAGTATAGGGGTACCGCCATATGGAAAACACAATTGGATCCACCAGGGAAATAGAAGAGACTGGAAATTATCTCCAGCTCTTTATTTACCGAGCACCAAAAAAGAACCATGATGCCATCGCAAAGAACCTAATGCAATTCGTGCCATGGTTCAAGAAAAATGGAGTAAGAGTTGAGTACTACCAACTTGGCAAAAGCGAGACCCAAGGCGCAATAGACTCTGCAAAAGAAAGTGGCATGGATATTATGGAAAATGTTGCCAAGATCCTTTCCCCCGACGAAGATGGGGAGGAAGTATGGATAGAGCAGCAATACTTTAGAGACCACAAGCATTGTAAAGAAGTATACGAAAAGATGATGCAAGACAAAAGTATTGAGCCACTTGGGAATGAGTTCTTTGGTCTAGTCACACAGGGAAAGAAGCTTATCACAGGAGGATTTATCCGACTCAGGGCGTAGGGATCATAACAGCTTCAATTGATGGGTAGGCTGTTAATCTTCCCATTCTTTTTCTTTCTTTAACAACAATAACCTTTCGACCTGCCTCTATTTGCCAACCTATTCGCTGCAGTCGGTTAGCTGCTTGAAATGGTATAGGAGTATAGACATCAGTAGTAGTATTGGATAACGTCCCACATACTGAACAGAATAGGCGCGAGCTGAGATGTAGAATCTAGGAATGTCAAACATCATCTCATCAAACTTCTTCCTGTCTTCTTGTGTATAGCATTGCAAAAGGCTTCTATTCTTCCTTCTCTATTTCAAATGCAATTCTAAATGATGGTATGTTCTAACCGTCGTTGGCAGTGTTGCATAAACAGTTGTTCAAAAGGGGTGTTGCAATTTGGTTGTTATTAGTACCAAAAATCCCTTTTTCAAGGGGAGAGAACATTGAACCCTTGATTCCATCGTGAGGGTTTACTACTCCTTTCATATGGAGCAATACTGGTACTGTAACGGTGTAGCATTAAACTCTTCATAAAACTCCCACTTTTAGGTCACCAACTGTGGCGCATATCAATTCCAAGGTCCCATCTATTCTTTAAAATTAAACCCTTTTGAAGAGATATCTTTTTTATATTTATAGAAATATTCGTCCAAAAAAGGATTCTGATTGCAAAAAAATTTTTTAAGTAATGGGACCTTAAAACTATTGGAGACCCCTTATAAGAATAGATTGCAACTTCATCGTATCCAACGAGATATGAAAAAAACATCATTGAGAATAATGCTATTAACAACAATAGTAACGGTTCTCATGGTGGTGACTATGACTATTTCGTCAACGGTATTTTCTACTGTTATTGCTACACCTGTGGCTTTTGGAGAACGCATAGTGCTTGATTCAGAACAATCAGTTACAGCAACAACGAATGGCATTGATCAGAATAACGATACTGACAGACACACAAGCTCGCTAAGGATAACTCAAAGTCCGGAAAATGGATTAGATGTAGAGTGTGGAGGTGACTTGAAGTGTAAAATATTGGATAACAATACAGTAGTTGCTACCACTGGGCAAAATACTACTACTATGATTACTAATACTCTTAACGCATTTAATCAATCACTTATCCAATCACTCAATCAATCAAACATACTAGTTCCATTCGATGATAATGACTCTGGTATCTTAAATGAGCAAGATCTTGACTCTGAGATAGACAAATGGATCGACCGAATGCTCAATGAGACATTGGGTGATCTGCGAGCACCTTTGCAAATCCCACCAGACTGGGTGTCTGTATCTGTTTAAAAAAGCCTAGCTGCTACCTTTTGTGCCTTTATTCTCTAGCTGTTCTCTATGTTTCTATATGTGTGATGCATTATTTTTTAGGGTTTGATATTGAACCCTTGATTTCATCTTGAGGGTTTATTCGTTTCATGAGAACAAAATGAGACTATCAGCTTTGAAAGCCTTTTTCCATGAAAATTAACCTAAATGCAGGTCACTGGTCGCCTGCTTAGTGCTCTACAGATTCCCATACTGCATAATCTATAAACACACAACTTCCTGCAATGCCACCATGAAGCTGTGCGGAGATGAATCCAAGTTTCTGCTTCAGGTAGACTGCACTGCTGACCAAACATTGTTGTATAGTCATCTAAAGAACTTGGCATAATAGCGTAGACGGTTGTTGTAGGAGCCTATCCACCCTTGCTGAGGGTCTATAGATGTCGGCTTACGAAGGCTGTTGAGGTAACTTAGAATCTCTTGCTTTGTCATTTCTTCCAATGGCTTGTCGTTTGAGAATTTTGAAAGCCAGAGCAGACTCTTGACTTTACTCTCTGCAGTTGATGTCTTGATGTTGAGTTCGGTCTGCTCTGCAAGGATATGGTCGCATATTGTAGCTGAGTTTCTACTACTCTTCCTAGCAAGTGACTTTAGTCTAGAATTGATCTCTTTTCTTGAAAAATCTCTAGTTATTGAGTCTATGAGCCGGTCAAGTGCTTCATAGACTTGTCCTTCTATCCTAGCTTGTTTATCTTGTGTAGCTGCTGTTACTACTACTGCGGTATCGTTGGAGGATGCTACTGCGTTCATGCGCCGTCGTCTTCTCGTTCCTGCTTTCACTGCTTTGGCTTTTGTCTCGCATCCATCCGTTTTAAAGCATATGCTAGTCTCCCACAGATGAGCGCCGGGAGAGGGATTTGAACCCTCGGGACCCTTACGGGTCACAAGCTGGCCAGTTTGACAAATTCCAGGCTTGCGCCCTCCCGGGCTAGGCGACCCCGGCATCACATAACATGTGCACTAGCCAACACCTCAGTATAAAAATCATAGGTAAAGACAAAGCTAAAAATTGAGGATATAGTAACCAATCAGTGCTTTTGGCTACTCCTGGATTATCCGATCATTGTAAGGCAGGGAATCATGTAGATTGCAACGATTGTATGTGCCGCTGTCACATTCCCGGCACGATTGAAAACCTTGCAAAGAATATTGCCAAGCTAGACCGTAAGCGGCCAGGTATTGGCGAAACACTCTAAAATTAATTCCTAGAATTCATCGGCATTTTCATTTTCAAGCTTGTCAAGGTCGACCTCTGGGGGCATCGCTACATTGATAGACTGTTCGCCCTTTGAACGCCACGCCTTCGGGTAGGTATTGGGCTTCATGATTATGCGGTTCATGACAAAGGCAATACCGCGGACATTCTGTTCGATCTCTTCCTTTGCCATCGCAGTCTGTGCCAATCCTACTACCTCTCCCTTTAAAGTGTAGACCCCTACAAGCTCGCCGATGCGTAGGTCTTTTGGCACTGCTATCACACCCGGCACTGCAAGTGGTGCACCGTGGCACAATGCATCGACTGCAGTGTCGCGCACGGTAATGGCCCGTATACCTACTAGGCAGTATTCTATTGGTAGGATTAACCTACGCAGTTTTTCCTCGTCCTTGCTTTCCTTGTAGCGCTGATAGGCATCTGCAATATCATGCAGGCGAACAAGACCGTCATTCTGTTCTGAGAGGTTGCTCACCCGTGTCCTGCGGAGCTCTACCATAGTGGCTCCCGGTGACATGATCTCGCCAATATCATAGATTATCTTGCGGATGTATGTCCCTGCTTGGCATAGAATACGCATGAGCACCAGCCTGTCATAATTTTCAAGATAGTCAAATTCGTAGACGCTTCTGACGCGAGTCACACGTCGGACGGAGGAGCGCTGGGGCGGCCGTTGGTATATTTCTCCTGTAAATTCCTGCATTACTTTTCTTAGCCTATCTGGTGAAACATGCGAGTGCAGGCGTGCGAGTGCATAATATTCTTTTGGTCCTAATAATAGCACAGAAAGCGCCTTGGTGCCTTCGCCCAATCCTATTGGCAGAAGACCTGTTGCGCCAGGGTCAAGCGTGCCGCTATGTCCTGCCTTTTCTATCCCCAATATGCGCTTCGTCCATGCTACGACTTCGTGGCTTGTAGGGCCAGCCGGCTTATCCACAAGCACTAGTCCATAATATAGCAGTGACTCGATTGATCTCTTATCCGGGTAATGACCATAGTTGTCGTTGGTAATGTCATCGTCTATCTTGATAAGGTTCTCTAGCTGCGGTAACATCAGCAAGGCGATACACCTATGTGCCGTCTGACTATTAATTTGGATATCTCTACAAGGGAGTCAAGGGATAGCCTATCTGTGTTAAGTACATAGTCAAAGATGGCAAGGTCTTCGCCAAAGCGAAAGCCATATAGCCTATAATAGATCCTTTTGTTCTCCTCGTCCCTGAGCTTGATTATACTTTTTGCCTCTGCAAAACTGATGTCGTCGCGGTTGGCCATCCTCTTAGCGCGGTTTTCCGGCGATCCTCGAAGCCAAAACTTGATGATGATGACTGATTCTTCTAGTACAAGCCAAGGCAATGTGTAGCTCGTAATGACTGCCCCACCTTTCTTCACTATCTCGATGAGCTTCTTATCTACTTTTTTGTCAAAGGAAGAATCTGACTTGCGTTCCTCCATAAACTTTTTTGCTTCAGTGGTGTCCCACCAATCATCTCCTTTAACTGAATAACCTCTGTCTTCAGCAAGCATCTTCAATATGTCGCCTCCATTGTACATTATACTGCCAAATTCTTCTGCAAGCTTGCAGGCTATGGTAGTCTTGCCTACCGCAGGCCAGCCTGAAATTACAATGCTAAATAATTTATTGACGACCATCTTATCCTGTTATGCTCGGCATGTTTGTCTTTGTCACCTTGGATATTATTCCACTAAATGAAAACGAGGATAGGAGGAACCAACCCCACAGGTAAACCTGCCCTGGCACTCTGCAGGAACCGTTAGGAGTGATGCTCCCATCGGGATTTGTTACAGGTTGGCCATTTCCATCTAATTTTGGTTGAGTGTCGGTTTGCACATTTTGGTCACTGCATGTTATCCATGGGATATATATCGGCGATAGCGACACGGTTGCGCCAAATATCGTAGGGAACACAAAGATCCAGATTAGAAAAGAGGGTATCATATAGAGAAACATCGGACGCATTTGCTGTTGCTGCATTTCAAGAGCCATTTTGTTGACATAGGCCTGCCTCTTCTTCAGCTCTTCGATTCTGGGCTTATCTTGCTTTTTGATTGCATCAGTATATTGTTTGCGCCATTCATTTGTCTCCTTCATGACCTTGCTCATCTTTTCAATGTCTGTAGTCTTTTTCCGGAGCATCGCAAATGCAAAATTCATGCCAACTGATATCAGAAGCGCAACAAGCATGGCGCTTACCATGTCAGGAAATATTGGATGTGTGGTATAGTGGGGAGACAAAGGCGACTGCATCAACAGATTCTCCAGCAGATTCAACAACTTCCATCTCCTACCAATATCTTTGCTATATTTGCTGCTGCTTCGCCCATCTGACCGTCATTATTCATGATTATTGCAAACGGCGCACCAGTTAGAATAGAGCAAGATGCCATCATAACTCTCGAAATATCAAGCTCCTTTTGGATATTTTCTGCAGAAGCAATGTCACGCTGGCGTGTCTGGTCAGACTTGCGCCTCTCTGCTATCTCCTTTGGGTCTGCTGCAACCATGACCATATTAGTTGGCTTCATGATACTTAGCAGCCTCATTGGGAGCCCCGGATAGTATCCTTCATCTGTGTTGATAAAAAGGTGGGTATCGATCATCACTATGTCGTCCTTCATTTCTGTAATTCGCTGAGCAGCCACATCCTGCAGGCGCCGCTGATCTTCAACAGTCATCTTGCGCATTTCGTCACGGTTTTTGAGGCCCATCTTTTTAGCCTCTTCAAACATGATAGTGCCGAAAATTACAACTGTGGTCTTGCGCTTCTGGTTGAGTATCTCAGCCGCACGAGTGATGAGGGTGGTCTTTCCCACGCCTGGGATGCCAACAATTATTGCACGTTTACTTTCTGCCAAGTAGAGCCGCCAGACTGGGCAAGTATGTGTCGACCTGCTCTTTGACCAGCGTCTGGTAGTAGCTTACCATGATGCTAACCATTAGTAGAATGCCGGTTCCGCTACCGAAGACGTTCAATACGTCAGAAACGCTGGCGAGAAGTCCAATGATGATTCCGCTGATTATCGTCAGCGAAGGGATATACTTGTTAAGCAAAACTTCAACCGACCCTTCTGAGCGCCTGAAACCCGGTACTTGCACATCGGCGTCGAGGAGATTGCGAGCAGCCGTTTTTGCAGACAGGCCGCCAAGCTCCACCCACAGCCTTGAAAAAACTGTGACGATGGCTGTCATGAAGATGACGTATGCTACTGCCCTTACCGGATCGGCCGCGACTACATCGAGACTACGAGGCGATGTCATATAGTACAGTATGCCACCTGTCGGGGTTGCGCGACCCCCACTTGAATTGGGGTCAAATTGCGCGATCCAGTTGAATGCAGGGTTCTGGTTGTTCGGGTTATAGTTTGCCCACAGCATCTGTCCCATAAATACCGCATTCGCAACTAGTGCAGATGCCAGTATGACAGGTATAACCGAAGTGTAAAGCAGCTTGATTGGGTACACTGCTGTGAAACCTCTGTATTTTGTAGAGACTATTGGGATGTCTACGTGTATACCTTCGATATACACGAGTATAAGTATGACTGCGATTGTTAGCGAAAGGGTAAAGAGACTTGGAAGCTGACCTGTGCGGAACAGGGCATCTGCACCGTGGCCGTCATGAATGGCGTATATTGTAAACGGCAATATTCCGACAGGACCATCGTCTGCTGGGACTATGCTGAACGTGTTCCATAGTATTGTCTGAGCTATGCCTGCCATGATGAACAGACTCAGACCAGAGCCAATGCCCCATCCCTTCTGTACCATCTCGTCCATTAGCATGACGATGACACTGGCTCCTATGAGCTGGGCAATTACTACATAGATAGCATAGGGAGCATTATCTGCGGTAAGCGGTCCGTAGACGCTAGCTCCATACAGCGTACCTTCTGCTACAATTACTATTATAGTGACTATCTTTGTCGCCGAAGTAAAGAGTGACCTGTCATCCGGGTTCTTAAAGTCCATCTTGATCAAACCCGAGCCTTTTAACAGCTGCATGAGCAAACCTGCTGTAACTATGGGTCCAATTCCAAGCTCCATAAGCGTTCCTTGTTGAGCGGCAAAGATGACACGTGCAAATGCAAGAAAGTCAAAGCGTGGGTCGTCTGTGACACCATACAGCGGAATCTGTGCCATTACTAGGTAAGCTAAAAGGGCAATTCCTGTCCAGACGAATTTTTCAGTAAGTGAAATTTTCTTCTTTGGCTTTGGGACTTGAGGAACGTAAACAGAGGCGGTCTTTACGAACCGCCGAACTATGTTCTCAGTTGTTGTTGTGCTGCTCATCTGTTATAATTCCCCCACCTGCAGCCTCAATTTTAGACCTGGCGCTCTCTGAAACCTTAGCTACCTTGACCATGTAAGCCCCACTAATGGAGCCTCCTCCAAGCAGCTTGTCATAACCTAGCGAGGTCAGATCCAGAACAACCCTGCCACCTTCGTCCGCCTTGCCATGCTTGGCAAATACTGCGTCCAAGTCTCGGATGTTAACCCACCTCTGTACAAGGTTGCGGTTAAAAGAATTAAAAGCGTCGTGACCAAAGTGGTTCGGCTCCTCGATAACTGTTCGTATCCAGAAGTGCTTATGCTTTCCCGCACCTCCAACACCACCTCTGCTCCCTGCCTGCCGATGCTGGCCGACTTGGCCCCAGCCGCAGTATCTACTACCGCGCTGCCTTCTGCTTTTTCTAAATCTAGTAGCCATAAATCACTATCCCTCGCTCTGTGCTGTTGAAATTATAGCTATCACGTTTACTTGCACCTTAATTAAGTCTTGCTGCACTAGAGCATCCTCTTGACTATCTCGGCCAACTGGCCGTCGTCTCCAAGAATTCCGTCTTGCATATACTGGGTCTTGGTTTTTCTCTTGAATCCGCCCTTTGGGGGGCTAAGAGCAAACCATGGTTTGATCTCTCCAAGTTTACTCATCGAGATCTTGTTCTCTGCTATTGCAGTTGCAAGGTCATCAATACTATTGTACCCATTTGGGAGATCCGGTTTTGTGATTGGCCTGTAGCCTGTCTTTCTGCCTCGCTTTTCAAGAAGCTCTTTGACTATGCTGGCATCTGCCTTTGTCCAGGCTACTTCATCCTTGACTCTCCTCAGCATTCCCAAGTACTCCGCACCCTCTGGTACTATTGTCGCGCGGAAGCGTTTGTCAAGGTTGAGGCCATCAAGTGTCTTTTTGGCCTGCTGGGGTATGTTGACTGTTCCCTTGATTCTAACTACTAGATATGCCATATAGTATCGTCATCACCCTACACTGTATGTGCTCCTGAGAGCGTTAAAAATTGCCTTTGTGGTAGAAGACATTGTATTTGTTGATCCAAATGTCTTTGTCCATGAGTCCTTTAATCCTGCCAACTTTAATAGGTTCTTTATGTTCTCGCCAGCCACGATACCAAGGCCTCTGGGGCCCGGGATGATTTCAATTGTGACGCTGCCCCCCTTACCTCGCACTTTGAACGGCACGGAGTGGAGCTGATTGCACTTGCACTCCCAGCTACCGCAGCCAAGCTTGACAGGAATCACATTAAGGTAAGCAGCATTTGTAGCCTTGTCGATGGCAACCCTCATTTGCGAAGCCTTGCCCTTGCCTATGCCAAACCAACCAGTCTCGTTGCCAACAGCTACAAGAGCATTAAAACGAGTCATCTCGCCGGCATCAGTCTGCTTTTGGACAATACCGACATGAACTACTTGGCTCTTGATATCTGGCAGAAGGTGCTTGACGATCTCTGCCTCCTGTATCCTCATGCCGTTTTCGTAAATCTGATCCATTGAGTTTATCTTGCCTGCCAGCACCATGCTTCCAAGCGTAGTTCTGGGTTTCCATTCGACCTGGTGTTGCCTTGCTGATGATGACATTTGGCTCATTCCTCTCTTCTCTGGCTTCGCTTCTCTGCTGTGGTGTTCTTCTTTTCCTTTGCCCTTCCTTCATTGGCTGTCGCTTTTTTCGCTGCTTTCTCTGGCATCGCTCTTTCTGCAGGCTCGCCTGAAATTTTACTCTTTATTTCTTCAAAGTGAGAAGGATAATCTTCAGGCTTGAGGCCGTTTTTCAAAATAGCGGAGAAACGTGAATTGTACTCTTTCTCATCTTCTTTCAGAGTGTGGGAGTACTCTGCTATGTGCTGCCCACTGATCCTGTCTTCGTCTGGAAGCGATTCTTCAGAGACAGGCATACTGACTCCGGCATCTACAATGCCCTTCATGCACGCGCCCACCCTTGAAGTAAAGTGGTTCTTGCCTATATAGAGAACCGCAGCATCGATCTCCTTTTGAATCGCCTTCTTCCCCAATAACATGCCTGTGAGATAGCATGCTGGCAAATTGTTAAAGGTGCCCTTCCATCCGTGCTCCTCAAGTTCCCTACTGTGCGCAGAAGCGATGACAATATCGCCTGTAGGGGTTGGCTTGAGCACTTGGGCTGCAACATTCTGATCGCTTATCCTGACAGTAACAAACAGGTGCCTACCGATCAGGATCGCTGACCTCTTGCGATAATTAGTTTTATCTTCTCTAATCCTTTTTAGCGTATGAACATAAGTCAATAGTTATCCACCTTTCAACGATTAGAGAAGCAACGAATGTAAAGCACTTATAAACGTTAAAGACTCAACCTTGGTTCGTAGGACTTGTTTTTCTTTCTACCAAAATACACCTGTATTTAGCACGATAAGTTACACTAACTATTCCACTACTGCTCTCTATTTTTGCTATTATGCTTTTCCTCGAAGGCCCTTAGAGAAATTTTTCGCTTGTTATTAGATTCCATGCATATAATACCACTACTACCACCACATCGCTTGGTTTTCATCAGAGCCATGAAATATGCTGTTTCTTATCGTATGTATAGGTCACATCTCACATTATTTTTGAGTCTTTAAAAGAGAGAGATATGTCGTCAGCCAGACAACCTGCGGTAGTGAATTCAAATCCATCTGGTCCCACTGCAATAGGAATAATCCACGGTGCCAAGTTGAGGATTATCAATAGCAATCTAAAATATTACAGCGGATCTAATCTGACCCTGATTCTTGTGAATTTGGCACTATGTTGTAGTAGTATTGGCAGACACATTGAATACTACGCGAACTGAAAGTCGTGAAAGAAAAAGTATTATTATTAATTCATTTCCTTCTAGTCGTTCTCTTTGCTATAGATGCTGCATATGCGCCCGCTCCGATGCCATTATCAATGTTTACCACTGCCAAGCCAAGGGTGCAGCTCTGGAGCATAGATGCCAAAGCGGCTATACCGTTTGCACCAAAGCCATAACCTATTGAAGTCGGGACGCCTACAACCGGTATGTCTACCATCGATGCAACAACTGAGGCGAGAGCACCCTCCATTCCTGC
>JBJMEE010000077.1:0-4669 GCA_045809585.1 Nitrososphaera sp.
TCCTGATAACGCCCTTTGGCATCATGGAAGTGTTCGCTTATGGCCTTGCCATGTCAAGGAGCGGCATACTAATCTACTACCTTCTTAAGAGAAGGCCCTGGCGTAAATACGCCATCCCGACTCTGATAGAAGTAAGCATTGCCATAGGAGTGTTGTTTGTAGCTGCGGTAATAGAATGGCAGATGATAGAGCGCCTGGGCGGCCTTGACGCAGGCATTGCCATAGATCCGGTGTAATCACAAGGATTCCTTTAGGCTAGCCTACTGAGCATCATTATGTCATACTTTTCGATAAGACTTATCGACTTAGAGGATATTTTGTTACAATTCCACCTGCTGACCTCGTACTCATGTAGGGATCGACCTTCCAAGATACTTCTTCTTAGTTGCCAATGAAGCGACACTTAGCCTTGCTGGCTTTGGACCACTACAAGTGCCACTATCAAATAATTCTTGTAATAAATGGCATGCTCGTCAAGCACAGCGAATGTCTCTGCGGCATAAGATACTTCACTATAATAATCTAAGCAAGATTTTCTAACAAAAAAAGAGGATATAAAGAAGCGTTATTGGCTTTCGCCACATGCAGGACAGGTCTTTTGCGACTTAGGTATCTTTGCGCCGCATTCAACGCAATATCGGATTGGGCCCTTATCATTGCCCCGCAGAATGCCAACAGACTTGTTTTGTATTGATGACATATACAAAAATAAGCCCAATTTAATATTTAAACTCTGGCTAGAAATTGAGGTATGTTTGTCTCTTTGTCTGGTCTACTACCATAGCAGATAGCTCGTTGAACTCCTTTCCTTCAAGGTCGACCACCGTACCTCTGAATGTTGTTTCCTTTTCAGTTGTCAGATGCTCAAAGACCCAAACCTTCAGCTTAGTAGTATCGATGCCACTTTTGCGCAGGAATTTTGCGATTTCAGATTGCATAAAGTGCCTTGAACTGTCTCTTGGCCAAGGCCGGGGTAGCAGTATTACGCTCCTACCCTGCCGGACTGCCTGTAACAATTCCTGCTTTTTCTGCTCTATATCGTCTGTCACATGGAAGGTAACAATGAAAGCCTTGTCAATTGCGACGTGGGCCTTGGCAGCAGCCACTTGGATGGAGCTGATACCGGGAATCACCTCAACATTGTCGCTGCCAAATATTTCTAGCAGCCTGTCAACGACCTCCGATTCGGAGAAATTGACATCGCCTGTAAAAGGAACGGTACAGTACTCGCCATCATTCATTTTCGTGTAAATGTCCTGGTAGACGCCTTCTTGGGTCTTCATTGTGACTTGAAACACCCTCTGCCTGCTTTTGTCAATAACACCTTCAATTGTCAACAGAGGGTACCTGTAGCCTATGATATAATGCGACCGGGCAATGGCTTCTTTAGCCGCCTCAGTAAGGTACTTTGGCGAACCAGGACCCACGCCAATAACGAACAGTTTTTTTAGCAATATGCGAACTGTAGGCAGCATCTTGCCTAACTATATTACTTTGCAGTCACGATAGTACTGGCGCTCTGCGCGTTTGCTTTATCTTTAGGAGGTCTCGCAAGATAATCCCGGACTTGCACTTGCAGAGGTCCTGTTTGACAAATGGTATCAAATACTACTTGCTGTACAAGTCTTAAACAGGTTCTACAATTCAAGCGACTTGAACTTCTTGTGAAGAAGTTCTTTCGGTCCGTCACCTCATACATATATTCTCAGAATAGAAATGTTCATGTCATTCTTTTATAATATCATATAAGTATGCTTCCAGCATTGCAAAAAAGTCAAGTCGACGATCTTACCAAGCTTATAAGCGGATTCCAATCCATGCGCTGGAACTCAAGCGGATCTTTTGCAGGATATTTTACCCATCCCTTCACTATCGAGAATCTGAGAACCTTTGTTTTGTTGCCAAGGTTCATCTTCACCTTAAGAAGTGTCCCCCAGTCCTTTTCCTCAGATATAACGTCCAGAATCTGGCTGAACGGGATCTGGAGGTTATCAGGACTCTTGGCAAGGTCTTCTTTAAGGTGCTCTAGCTTGTATCCTTCAGCCGGCCGAAAAATGTTTTCGCCTGCTTCAAAACGCTTTAACTGTCTAAGGGAATGGGTTTCGTGCATCCTATATGTCATGTCTGTCTTTATGATAAAGGCAAGTCGCCTGTCCGTGACGACTAGCATGCCCTCCTTGCCACGTTTGAAAAAACCTTCTTCCCCACCCCAGACCCAGAAGAGGTGGCCCTTAATCTCTTCGTCCCAGTCAACCAACTGGAGGATAGGCGAGCAAATACGTTATTAATAATTTATTGAACTTATTGAAGAGAATAAAAATTAAAAAAAGAAGTTTGTCGGAGGGACTAACCTTCTTCCCAGCCCTTTGCGAACAGGCCTGACTTCTTCAGTGGGATTGGCTGTCCTGGTGTGTAATCCATCGGCCTCATCCAGAAGATTGCCTTTGTTGGGCAAACTCCAATACACGCTCCGTCAGAGATGCATCTTTCTGGATAGAACACGAAGGCTTTACCTCTCTTCCATCCTTCGACTGGTTTTACTCTGAGCACATCCGGACCGAGGGAAGTGCAAATCTCTACACAGAGCGCACAGCCAATGCAGTGTTGTTCGCTAATATCGGGAAGTATTGCGACTGGCATCTAATTCACTCAACCAACGATCCATACTGAAACTATTTAAACCCTATGTCTTTTTTATAACACTGATATAATTAAATATGTAGTTAACAGGATTCAATAGCCTGGTGCACGCAGGAGGCACGCTATAACTAATCTTGGCGTTTTAGGCGAACCTTGGAAGAATGTGACCACACATTTCTTGTCCCCCAGCGCAGTTTCTTAGGGCTTTCCTGAAGCCTGTTTCAGCTATTCGCTATACCATTTCAGTTCTTTGATAAGTGCACCATTGTTGATTCATCTATAGTATAGTAGTCTGCAACTCCTGCCTTTTTTTTTGCCTCACTTTGTCCTGATGTTAGTCTTGAGGGTCTTGGTATTATGCCCTTTTCCATCATCTCAAGTTTCAGATCACGCTTACATTGTGTCAGAAATAACTTTGCGTAGTACCCACGCCTTTGTTCTATAAACGTCCTCACATGTTTGATGTTTTTGTATCCAAGATGCTTCTCCCTCAATTCGTCGGGAATAGGCTTACCACCAATTTCTTTCTCAAGTTGCTTTATTATTACCTCTGCTGCTGTTTTGGCAGCTTCTTCAGGTGTTGTTGCTTTAACTTCTTCTACTTCTTCTTTTTCTTCTTCCTTTACTTCTTCCGCCATCCCAAGTACTTCCACAAAGAGGGAAGCTATAAACGTTCTTGAATTAGAGAGAATTAATCAGTGAAATTAGCAGTTCTTCTGCGTAGTTGGGTGGTCTAATAGTACCATACTTTTTAAAACTTCTGCTTACATTAGTTAGTTGGTTATTTAGCATCAACAGCTATCAAATCATTGTTATTTTAGAATTTGAGGGAGGGATATCATATATCACTCAGGATAACCAGTATCATCTTGTTATTCATCATTTTCTTTTTCCTCTCAAAGAGTAGGTAATAAGCAAAGCACTTCCATCACCATCAGCCCCAGAAGAAGATAAGATGTGTCGACTTGAACCCTGAATGACAGAGCATAGATAGAAGTTACAACTCTCAGATTATAAGCCTATATAGATACTACAGTAACATCAGAGATCATGCACACGCTCCACGTTGCATTTGACGACACTGACTCGCGTGAGGGTAGGTGCACAACACACCTTGCATTCAACATAATAGAACATCTGAAGAAAAAAGAGGGCGCACAACTCATCGATTATCCTCTGTTGATTAGGCTTAATCCCAACATCCCTTGGAAAACTAGAGGCAATGGAGCAGTCTGCCTTCGGTTAAAAGTGCAAGATGCAGACAGAGTCGTCGATTATATCAGGCAGGCAGTGGAAGAAGGTTCCGCCATTGGCAGAGGAGCTAACCCCGCGATTGCATTCCTTCAAAGCGACTATGTACCTACAAAGCTTCGAGAGTTTAGCACACTCGCAATGTGCGACATAATGAGCAGACAGATGTCAGAAAAGGTAGCCAAGGCCGCCGGTGTTCAATACTTTGTCTTTGGCAATGGTCAGGGACTTGTTGGTTCTCTAGGTGCAATGGGTTGTCTGCTGGATGGCGATCATACTTTTGAACTAATTGCATACAGAAAGCAGAATAACTGGGGCAGACCGCGTGTAGTAGACAAGCAAAGTGTCATTAAGTTTAGCACAGACACCTATCCCCACACTTTCAACAATTACGATCAAAACCAAGGGCGGGTATTGATTGCGCCGCATGGCCCAGATCCGGTCTTCTTTGGGATAAGAGGCGAGAGCCCAAATATAGTTGAGTCAGCCCTCCCTACTTTGGAGCCAGAGGAAGAGCTAGATGGTTGGACAGTCTTTCGCTCAAACCAAGGAACGAACATGCACTTGCAAAATGAGATCAGAATTGCCAACGCCAAGGCATACACAGCAGGATATATCAGATGCAAGGTTAGTAGCAAGCCATATGCAACGGAAGGTGGTCACGTCATTTTTACAGTCAAGCAGGAGGGAGCAGAAATGCCGGCGGCTGTCTATGAACCAACGGCGCTTGCCAATATTGCAACCAAGCTTGAAGATGGCGATATCATTGAAATTGGTG
>JBJMEE010000078.1:0-4324 GCA_045809585.1 Nitrososphaera sp.
TGCGCTCTGCAAGCATCGGCCTGATAGGCTTGAAGAGGGTTATTTTGATCAAGCTTACTGCTTCTAGTCCATTGATTGCAAGCAACCTTGCTACTGAGCCGAGGTCGCTTGAGACATTGTATGCATTTTCAAGCACCTGCCTGTTTGCCTTGTCACCAGTGAAGGCGATCGCAAGTGCATCAAGCACAGTGTAATCAGCAATGCCAAGTCGGAGCTGTCCCATGACGAACTTGATTATGTAGCACCCTTCTTTAGCCATTGCGTCATTTAGCAAACTGCTTATTAGACGTAGTTTGATCTCCTGTGAGCCAGCGCCGGTCGTCCGTGCAATTTTGTCAAAAGTAGAATACACTCGCTCTACTGTCATAGGCTCTGAATACAGGGTTGACTGACTCTTTGACTTCATGACCTCCAGTGTCGCTTCTCCAAGATCGCCGGTCTTTTGGTATATCCGTCCTATTTCCGATATGTCTTTTCCGGACGAGCTTGCAATTGCCCTGAGGACCATTTTTTCTGCGATGCCCATCTCTATTCCCTCATAGTCTGGGTAGAGTTTGCCTTGAATTAGATAAGTTACCTTGTCAATAATGTCGGCGGGCGTCTTTTTGAGAAGCGCAACAAGGTATCCGGTAAGGGCAATTCTGCTCGAGGTTTGTTCCATCTGCTCAAAAGTCTCTACCAAGGAATTGAAATTCAATGGGCTCCACCTCTGTACGCTTCGAGTGAATATTAATCTATGATATGTGCTCAGCGATGATGATTCTGCAGAGCAGCGGATCAAGCACACAAGGTCTTGGCTGGACATCACACTTCAGTTCTGCAAGACGCAGACTGAACAAAGATAACTGCTGTTAAAGTTTACAAAAGAAGAATAATTAAAGATTATCAAATAGCAACCAGATGCGCTGCAACAGGGACTAAAATCCTCTTCTGAAAAAATAAGAGGATATCAGAACATATAGATGCTGTAGCAAGTGATGAAGAAGTAGCAGCTGCGACTGATTGAAAGCATATGCAGTGAAAGATGAAACAGCCAAAATCGTTCGATTATGGCAAGGCAAGGTAACGGTTATTAGAGGCACAAACCAAGTAAGTAAAATAATGGGAGGCAACAAGAGAAAGCCAGCTGGTGCTTCGGACAAGAATACGCAGTCAGGGCAAGGACAGGCCGAGTTCAAGTCCGCTGCAGAGAAGAAATCAAGCTCCAAGCCTCAGCAGAAGCAAAAACTTGCTGTGACGATTGACGAATCCCAGGGTATGAAGGCGATCCAAGGCATGAAGGCAATAACAATCCAAGGTGTGGCAAGGAACGTCGGTGTCAAAATTTCAATAGCAAATGTTTTCATCAAGTCACTGGAAGCAAAGGGTATCGTTAAGGCGGAAGGCGGCTACAGTGGCCATAAGGTCTACCAGATGATCAGACGCTAGCTTCTTTAACTATCATCACATCCCCGGTCCGACTTGACTCAATAATCCCAAGGTTAGATGTGACTATACCTATTGAATTCATTGGCTGGACTTTAGTATCCTGTATGAACACGCAAAAGGAGCTGTTTGAAGTGAGGTAAGCGATATCACCCCGGTGAAATTGCGTTTTTTGTTTTTCTGCTCCGATCATAAGTCTAGTTTCAATATATACAAATTTGTCTGCATATCTATGCACTCTGTCTTGCAGCGGAAGGCTTTTTAGTACGGCTCCAGCAGTCAGGGGGGCAAGGTGACGCACAAGCTCAGCCAATGCAGTGCCTTTTTCTTCTATCTCGATTGCAATCTTTAATCTAGATACTGACCCAGCGCTTCCTGGCTGCATCATTATTACTGTCAGTTGACTAAAATATAATGAAAATGTTTCGAATATTAATTACAAACAGATGATCGCTATCAATTGTCAAATAAGGAGAAAACAACACAGGAAGGGTAGAAGCTGGCCAAGACAGCAAGCTAAGAATAATACCGGAGTAAATGGCAAGTTGACGAGAAACAATCCTGCTGTATGAGGACATATAGCGAAAATATAAATACAAGATACCCATCTTCTTAGGCATATAATATAGCTCCAGTGTGAGTTTTCAAAAATTAAGGCAAAACATTTAATTAGATATCCATTATCCTTTGGATTATTCTTGGTAGTCAAACATTCTTCCAAAAGACATGCCGCACCAAAAAAGCCTACTGCCAAAACGGCCAAGAAGACTAGCACTTCAAACAGAAAAGTGGAGACAATTGAAAAGCAGGAAGGAGAACAGGAAGGCACCGCCAAGAAATCGTCGCGCGGGGCAGATGAGGTGGTTATTTATGCAGAATTTGAATACGAGTTGAAAGAGATCGATGCTCACGACAACAAGGTGCTGATTGGTCCTGCTTGGCTCACACGATTTGAGAGAGCAAGGATAACAGGTGCAAGATCACTTCAGCTGTCACTTGGAGCACCTCCCCTTGTCAAGGTGCCTGAAAATGCTACTACCTCGATTGCGGTTGCAGTTGAGGAACTACAGCAGAAGGCGCTCCCAATTTCAATAAGACGCATACTGCCAAGCGGTACATACCAAGATATTTCTTTAGAGTGGCTAAAGTAGTCAGATCAGAATTTAAATTTCTTTTAGCCTGCTCTCGTCAAAGATATCAGAGCCGTACCACCGGTAGCGAAAGTAGTCAAGGCACCACTCGTGGAAGATGGAGTCTGGGCTGAAGAACATCATGTTCATGTCAGTCTCCCCCTTTTGTGTTGGGAAAAGTACTGAGGCCTGTTTTTCGTTCAGTATCACTGCAACCTGCACGCTTTCCACCATTCTTCTTTCTATTGCCCCTTTGCTCAAGAGTTCATTGTGACCAAGCTTCTTCAAAAGTTCCTTTCTCCCTCTTGGGATGATAACGTTCTTTGGAAATACATAGCTATATTTTACAGCCTTTTCCTTTACCCTAGTCACAACCGGCTCGATTAGGTCGATTGGCACCTGCGGCACAATTTCGTAGATGTATTGGTCAGCCTGTCGATAAATGTCCTTCCAACGTTCAAGTATTGCCACGATCCCCTTGAGGAACTCACATCTATCAAGCGCCCCCAATCTCATGATGAATTTGATTGGGAGCTCACCCAATACATGCTCGGAAAAATACTCTTTGTATTTTGAGAGGTAGTTAAACGTCGGGATCTGCTTGATTATAGTGTTGCCAAAAGTGGTAAGCGAAAATATACCTTCAGGGTCTTTTTCGATTAGGCCTGCATCCTGCAGGCGACTGACATTGCGATGGACCTCCTGCATGGTAATGCCGAGATCCTTGGCAAGTTGCGATATCTTGGCACTTTTGTTATTAAGCTGGAATACTATCGCCAGTCTCTGCTCACTTGCAAGCTCGAAGAAAGTCTTTTCTGTATTGGCAAATGTTGTCAAGACGTCGTCAGACGCATCAGGCATGGTATTGCATGAAACCGATCGATGTTTTAAACATTACATGCGCACACACTAGTAGCTATGGGTATGTCCTTCTTCTGAATAGGGACGGTTTGTCCTATACATGGTTATTATTCCCAGTACAATGAAGGCCACGCCAATTGCCAAGATGACGTAATCAGCCAAGAGTATTCTAGCCCAGACGGCGTTCATAGTCGCTGCCCAGATGAACAAAAGCGCCAAAATCACTAGAGCAATGCCTGCGATGGTTTCTCCGTTGATCCATTGTTTTCCTCCGCCTCCCGTCATATATCTATAATATAGCACTCCGGAAGCATTATTAAATTCTTCAATCACGATTTAGGTAGAATAACGCTAAGGCTAGTGTTCACGAACCAGTGTACCTCTGCACTGTTCGCAGATCTGCTCATCAATGTTTGACTCAATGCTGTGGTGAACGTCGCATATAATGAGTGTATACCGCATATAGTTGCACAGACCCACGAATTTGGCAAGCGTGCTTGGAGTGTAGGCTTTGTTTGTAGAGAGATCCTTAGCAATATCGTCTATCATACGCATGACCTCTCTAACTGATTCAAGCTTTGAGATGAGTTCTATGTCGCCTCTTGTTCCCCTCACGTAGTTGCTGACCGCGGCCTGTGTAATGCCAAGATCCTTGGCAACGTCTTCTTCCTTGAGGGAATATTCCTTGATAAGCTTCTTTGCAAGAATAGCTCTGACTGCGGGAATAAGTGACTTTGCTTCGATCTCTGAGGGGAGCAGCATTTAGCGATGCACACTGAAAGCTTTTTTTTATTATTTAAAGGTTCTTAACAGATTCTCTTATATTTGGCAGAAATAGAGGATAAAAAAGATGAAAGCAGTCTTTGTAAAAGGGATGTGCGCGGTTTCTGTCGATGATGTCAAGGTAC
>JBJMEE010000079.1:0-5742 GCA_045809585.1 Nitrososphaera sp.
ACAAAAATCTACACGTCTACTCAATAATATTCCCTGGTATGTGGTTTATTTGCGCGAATCAATATAGCCGGATACAAATTAGCCTGCTAGGAAAATCGTGTAAAATCTCAAGTTTCGATGAACCTGATTGGAATCCTTCTCAGTTTAAAGAAAAATGCTAGGGTAAAGTATCTTAACAGAATCAACCACAATCCTTATAGCTTTGGTAGATATAGACACAAACACAAAGGGCACAAGCGCAAGCCCACGCCGCCATCCCAATCATCGGTTTTGGGCTGCGCGGACAAGCCCTTTTATTATCAACCTAAAACAAGAATGTATAGCTAGTCCACCTTGAGAATCGGTATTGCCTCACATATTGTGCTTGATGAGATAAAAACCAATGATGGTGAGGTGATAGAAAGCATCGGCGGACCGCCATGCTACTGCGGCATTACAAGCAGGAGGTTTGGCTTTGATGTCAGCCTTGCTACAAAGGTGGGAAACGACCTTCCAAAACAATTGCAGGACATTCTGCGGAAAAATAACATAACCTTGGGCGAGGGACAATTGGTGGATGCACCTACCACTAAGTTTCAGATCATTACTCATGGCTACTCTAGACAGCTATTGCTAATTGACAAGTGCAAACCCCTCACACCCGAGGACATTCATGACGTGAAGGTCGACTGCTGGCTGGCGAGCCCCATAATCGATGAATTGCCACAAAAGGTGCTTGCTGCAATAAATCAAAATAGGGGTAAGAAAAATTTTGTCATGCTCGATCCACAGGGATACTTGCGCTTAGTCGACCATGAAGGCTATGTGACGTTGAAAGAAAGATTGGAGCTTGATCTATCGGGCATTAATGCAATAAAAGTCGACAGTGAAGAAATGTATGCACTTACAGCTGGGATGCAAGGTTTGGACGGTATGGAAGCCCTCCAATCACGAGGAATAGAATTTGTAATCCACACGGAACACAGGACTTTTCATCTGCTTCACAAAAAAATACATTACTGGCTGACATTGAATGACATTGATACTGTTGATTCTACAGGCGTAGGTGACATACTGTGTGCATCATTTTGTTGTGCATATCTTAGGGAAAAGGAGCCAATATGGGCGATATGCTTTGGCGCGGCTGCGGTTAAAGCAGCTCTTGAAACAAGGCAAGTGGGCCTCGCCAAAATCCCCGCAATGCCTAACATAGAAGAGAACGCATCGTATTTTTACAATGGCATTGGGTTTCAGCGTCTTTCTTAGATTTAAATCCGGCTCCAAGACAATAGAATACTGTATAATAACCATGAAAGTTGCGCTTTCAGGCATCGATATGCGAGACGAAGCGCTCCTTTCCAAGGTGAAGAGGACACTTGAATCACTGACCGTCAAGACCCAGATAATGAAGGATGATGATTATCGTACTGCAAGGGAAGTAGATATGGTAATGGTGGCCGGAGGAGACAGGGGTATACTTGATTACTTCCATAAGATAGAATATGATTCCCCGCCTGTCCTTGGTATCTATGAGACTGACTCCACTGGTTTCCTTGCCCAGCTCGACGTAAGAGACCTAGAATCTGCCACCTCTCAGCTCAAGCGCGGCAACTTTTCCGTAGAGGAGGTTTTTCGCCTTGCCGTTAAAGTCGACGGCAAACAAACTGACCCTGTCCTAAATGATGTAGCAGTTTTTTCTAGCAAGAGTGCGACTCTAATGGAACATGTTTTGCGGATAGACTCCAACGACATTTGGCATGACAAGAGTGACGGGGTCATAATTTCAACCCCTACAGGTTCGACTGCATATTCCATGTCTGCAGGGGGACCCATGGTCTTACAAAAAGCACTTGTATTTTTGGTGGTTTCCGTAAATTCACTTGACAACACACGCAGGCCACTTATTGTTCCCAATCAAAGCAAGCTCGAGATCACTGACATCATTAGCCGCTACCACTGCGAAGTAGTGCTTGACGGAGGGCACAGGATACAGATAAAAAACACCCTTGAATGCAACAAACACGCATTCCCTGCGCGGCTTGTAAGGCTAGATGGGCATTCATCTGCGGCATCTCTTATGGCAAAAAAAGTTAAGCTTGCCGAAGATATGCTGAAGATGCCTCCAAGCGCCAAACTGATACTGAAGACACTCGAATATGAAGGTGCATTAAGCCAAAAGGACTTGGCAGAGCGGACAATGCTCCCCCAGCGGACCATTCGACTTTCCCTCAGCCACCTTATCAACCAAGGCTATGTAAAAAAGAAAACCTCGCTTCGAGATGCACGACAGAGGATATATGAATTAAGATTTTAATAATTTGCGGCAGCCCTGACAAATGACTCAAAGGCCTGTTCAGGCCTGCCTGGCCTGCTGTTGAATTCTGCATGATATTGAACAGCAAAGAAAAATCTGTGATTTGGTATTTCTAGCGTTTCCATTCTTTTGCCCTTGTCAGAGTGAGCGGACAGCACAAGCCCATTATTTGTTACGATATCAAGATACTTTTGATTAAATTCAAAGCGGTGTCTGTGCCGCCTCATTATCGAGGTTGACCGGTATATATCGGCCGCAATTGTTTTTGGAGTTATGGCTATTTCATGGCTTCCAAGCCGCATTGTGCCCCCCATATTGTGCACGTCAAGCTGCTCGGGCATGAAATCAACAACAGGATTCTTTGTGTTGGAGTCGAGCTCGGTAGAATTTGCGTCAGCCAATTTGCAAACGTGTCTTGCAAATGCCACAATTGCTAGCTGGAATCCAAAGCATATTCCAAGATATGGTATGTTGCTTTCCCTTGCAAAGTTGGCCGCACTGATGATGCCTTGGCTTCCCCTTTTTCCAAAGCCCCCCGGTGCCAGTATCCCGTCAAAGTTTTTCAACATCGGTAAATTCTGCTGGCCATCATTTTCAAATTTTTCAGAGTCTATCCAGTACACATCGACCTTTTTGCCAATGCTTGCAGCAGAATGCAGTAGCGCATGGTAAATGCTGACATAACTGTCTTGTAACTTAACGTACTTACCTGTAACTGCGATTTTGATGGAACCTTCATATTTTGAGAAAGATTCAGCTATGGCCTTCCAGTTGCCCCATCTAGGCGAAGAGCTCCGAAGGCCAATTCGTTCTGCTATTGATTTGAGCATCCCTTGGTTTTCGAGCACTTGGGGCACCTTGTATATTGAAGGCGCGTCGTGGCACGAGATCACGCAATTTTGTTCCACGCTTGCAAAAAGCGAAATCTTGTGTCTCGCATCATCCCTTAGTGGAGTCTTGCATCTTACAGCAAGAATGTCTGGCTGAATGCCGATCCTTCGGAGCTCCTGGACGCTATGCTGGGTCGGCTTGGTCTTTTGTTCGCCCACAACATCAAGCATAGGTGCCAATGTTACGTGGATGAACAGCGTATTTGAATGACCTAGCTCCAGTTCCATCTGCCTGAAGGCTTCAAGGAATGGCAAACTCTCGATGTCTCCAACTGTTCCCCCGCACTCGACTACCAAAATATCCAGCTTTTCGTCATTTGCAATTTTGTATACTGCATTCTTTATCGCATCAGTAACATGAGGAATTATCTGGACACACTGGCCTAAGTATTTGCCCTCGCGCTCGGCCCTAATGACATCCATGTAGACTCTACCCGTCGTTATGTTATGATCTTTTGTCATGGCAATGTCGATAAACCGCTCATAGTTGCCGATATCCATATCGCACTCGCCGCCATCGTCTGTTACAAAGACTTCACCGTGAGCGACAGGGTTCATTGTCCCTGCGTCATAGTTTACATATGGGTCTATTTTTACGCATGAAACCGTATAGCCCGCAAGCTGAAGGAGTTTTGCAGTTGAAGATGTGGTCACACCCTTGCCTAGACCAGACATGACTCCGCCTGTAATGAATATGAACTTTGACTGAATCAGGCGCCTGGACTGCACATCCGCGTTTAGGGGATCACCTTTTTATTCCTTTTTGGATTCTTCAGCGCTATGTTAATATGAAGAAAAGTTTCTAGCTACATAGTTCTTAAAAAATGCAAGAAAGTGATGCCAAGAAGCCTCGTGGCCGGTCTGCTATACAGGCAGCCCATGGTGGCGTTACGAGAGAGGATGAAGCAAGACTAGATCTTATGATATCCGATCTTTATGGAGTGGACAGCGATGAAGCTGCCGAAATACATCTCAATTATCACGTAGATAGAATCCTTGCGGCCCTTGCAAGGCGATGCTCAGAAAACGGAATAGCAGGCGGGATGATAGCGGGCCGAATCCGCTACCTTGATGTGTCTGGAGCCGCGTATCAAGTTGCAAAGGGCAAACTCAGCGAAGCTGCAGCGATCGATGCTTTATTCAGGGCGCTGCGCGTGACGCAAGGTCAGGACAAAGATGATAGGTATATCAATTTTTATGGTTAAGAAGATCACTGATCTCTTGTGTCTGAGTAATTCAAGTTTCTTGTTCTAAATGATTTCAGATTCTAACATTCATTGATAACCAATGTAACCGACAGCATTAAAGAAGTCTATCAACTCAGCAACATACTTGTTGTCTCTGTTTAATCCGTACATCACATTGGCGTACTTAATCTGGGTGACCCACCCAATCTTTACGAGGTCGCTAATGTTGTTCTTTATGTCTTCTCGCTTCAAATGAGTTTTTTTATGGAGCGAATAAATTGTTGTCAGCTTGTTCTCTTCAGCCAGAGCCTTCATTATCTTGATCTTGCCAATGCTGCCAAGTCCTATCTCAATAATTTGCTTGCTGGTTGTCGCTTCTGACACTAGACTACTTTTCACCTTTTACCTTCCTCATCAATACTGGTTCGAGCTCCGCAAGTGACGCGCCATGCAATCCTATTTCCTTAAGTGATCTGATCTCGACCAGCTTCCTAGCCTTCAGATCCTCGAGATAATCTTCAATGTCAATCCTTCTCATACCCAATTGGTCGGCAATCTCAGAAGCATATAGGCGTACGTCCTTGAGCGCGACATATGCCTTTTTCTTGCTCTTTAGCGCACGTACTAGAGCCATCAGGCTCACAAGGTGGTTCTTTGACAGTTGCTCGAATTCTTCGGTCGTTATCGATGGGTGAATCTTACCGTGCACTTTGCGAAGATGATCAAGCAAGACCCTGCCTGCGCCAACGGATTCGGCAAGGTTCCCGGCGTACAAAAGAAGATCAAGGGCATACCTGACGTCACTATTCACCTCAGCTGATGTTGTGATGCTAGCAACTTTGTCAATAATGTCTGAACCTATTGCCTTTGGATTGAAAGCTTCCGCGGCGCGAGCCTCTAGTATGTCACTGACCTGCTTCAGTGTGTAAGGCAAGAATTCCATCGGAACCCTTCCAAGCGTGCTCAGCTCTGCTGCATCAAGTGTATTATAAAAGTCCATACTCCTAGCAATGAATATTACTCCCTTAACATTGCAGGGCTTATCAAGGTCATACTCGTTTAAGCGTGTCAGATCGTATATGATACCTGTGTCTTTGCTAGTCTTTATCAGGTAGTCGATTTCGTCTATGATAATCAAAGCATATTGGCTATTTTGCCTCAAATATTGCAATAGGTAGCGCAGCATTTCTTCTGCGCTAAGGCCTTGAGCTGGTAGCTCTGGGGCTATGCGCTCAAGCAGGAGCCTATATATTGCAAACTTGTTGCCGCCTTGCAGCTTCATATTGATGTATACCGTTTTTAATCTAAGTCTGCTCTTTGCAAACAGTTCTTCAACGACCTTAGATGATCTAAGGACGGTTGACGTCTTGCC
>JBJMEE010000080.1:0-6672 GCA_045809585.1 Nitrososphaera sp.
ACATTAGTGGATGAGTAGCAAGACATATTGTTTGTCTTGTCAAATTCGCACAATGCAGTAATATCACTAACCTTTTCTTCTCCTCTTCTGAAAATGCCGACAAAAATTTCCTTTACCAACGGCATTAGACCCGATCGCGCACCATGAGCACCGCTCCTGTTGATAAGCCAGAACATTTTAGTTGCATCATAGTCAGCAGGAAAGATCATTTCCTTAGCTTCCTTGGCTGTCTCCGAATAGTGATGGCCGGCTGCCCTTATCCAGCCACGCGAAAGCGTGCTAGCCACTTTGGCGAACTTTGTGCAGGAATAACACTTGTCGTCATAAATAAGAAGTGGTCGTTTGAAAGATGAAGATAACGACGACACGATGTATATAAAATTGCCTTGTCTAACTTTTAAATCTTAGGTGGAGAGATATTACCGAGCTATATCTTTTTATTTTCCTGCAATGAGCTTTTTCTTATATTGTTGCTGCTATTTACATTGGAGAATCACTATGGGCTTTAACATGCGTTATCTGGACCTCAAGAGGAAGATCCGGGATGCGCGTATGTGGGCAATTCAAGGCATCACGGAGGCGGGTTCCGGCCACCCCGGTGCCTCCTTCTCTGCGGCTGAAATAATGGGCACCCTATATTTCAGAAGGATGAAGCACGACCCAGCAAACCCAAGCTGGAGCGAGCGTGATTATTTCATAAATTCAAAGGCTCACTCTGCACCCGGCTTTTACTCGGCACTGGCAGTTGCAGGCTACTTTCAGCCCGAAGAGATCAAGACACTCCGCCAGCTTGGGTCGCGCCTTCAAGGCCACCCGGTACGGTACTCAGAGCATCAAAAGCACCATAGCGTGCCAGGTATTGAATACTCTGGAGGCTCAGAAGGAATTGGGCTTTCAGTTGGCATTGGCATTGCACTTGCAAAAAAACTAGATGGCAGGAAAAATAGGGTATTTGTATTGATTGGCGATGGCGAGTCAAACGAGGGTCAAATATGGGAGGCTTCTATGGCCGCCGGCAAATTCAAGCTCGACAACCTAGTCACCATTTTGGATCGCAACCGCATCCAGCAGGACGGCTTTACGGAAGACATTATGCCACTTGACCCCATGAAGGACAAGTGGACTGCATTTAACTGGGAGGTCTTTGAAGTAGACGGTCACAGGGTCGAACAAATACTGGACGCTCTTAACAGAGCTGCACAGGTGCATGATAAGCCTGTCATGATAATTGCCAATACGGTCAAGGGAAACGGTATACGCCACATGGCAAACAACCCCCAGTGGCATGGAAAAGCACCGCCCAAGAGACAGACTGAAGTGCTTCTGGAAGAGCTAGAGAGCGAATGTCTGATCGCTCCTTCAATAATAGCCGGCGAGCGTGAGAATTATGAAGATAAAATAAGGAAGGTGGAACGTGAAGGAGTCGACATGATCCATTTAGACGTGATGGACGGCCGGTTTGTTCCAAACGCTACATTTTTTGCTGATACTATCAAAAAGCTAAGGCGTCTAACCAGCCTGCCGTTTGACACCCATTTGATGATAGAAAACCCATTAAAGAACATACAGGATTACATTGATGCAAGATGTGATATCATTACAGTGCATGCAGAGGCGTGCACCGAAAATGAGTTTAGAGAAATTCAGGAAAGATTGATTGACAACGGGATCAGCCCAGGGATTGCAATAAATCCGGGGACCGATGTGCCAGAGTGGCTCTATTACTACTTGCATAACCTTGATGTTGTCATTGTCATGTCGGTTAACCCCGGCTCTGCAGGCCAAAAGTTCATGCCAGAAGTATTGGACAAGATGGTAGTGCTTAACAAGCAATTGAGGCAGCATGGCTTTAGGGGATATATTGAAGCTGACGGAGGCATTGATGCGACGACTCTACAGCAGTCGTACGACGCTGGTGCAAGGATATTTGTTGCGGGTGCTGCTGTGTATGGCGGTGGAGACATACACGGTGCGGTTATCCAGCTGAGGCACAAGGCTGAAGTAGCACTTGAGAGAAGACTCCTTAACCATGCGACCCAGCTTAACATAAGGGCAGACTGGATGAAAGCCCGTAAACATATATTGATTCCATATGCAAATGAGCTTAGGATAGAGGAAGAGCTACATGCTATTAGGTAGCGAGAAAAGAACTGCAGACATGAGAGGAGCCTATGGCGATACTCTTGTGGAGCTTGGAAAAGATGACTCCCGCATTGTATGCGTTGGAGGCGACACAACTGAGTCCCTTAAGACCAAAAAGTTTGGCGACAAGTATCCTGAGAGAATGTTCAACGTTGGGATCGCAGAGGCCAACATCGTCTCAGTGGCTGCAGGTCTGGCAATAGCCGGCAAGATTGCATTTGCGAGCACTTATGCTGCGTTTATCCCCGGAAGGTGCATTGATCAGATCCGCAACACTATCTGCTATCCCTACCTCAATGTGAAGCTAATTGTTTCTCATGCAGGCCTTACGGTGGGACCAGATGGAGCCTCCCATCAGCAGATAGAAGACGTTGCAGAGATGAGAGCAATCCCTAATATGAGAGTGTTAGTGCCTGCTGACGCAGTTGCAGTCAAATATCTCATCAGGATGGTAGCGTCTACCCAGGGTCCCTTTTATATGCGTCTGGCAAGACCTTCATCTGAGGTAATTTATGCAGATCAATCAATGTCGTTTGAGCTTGGCAGAGGCAATATTCTGGAGGATGGCTCTGACGCCACAATAATTGGATGTGGTCTTATGGTGAGCAGCGCACTCGAAGCGGCAAAAGAGCTTAAGAAAAAAGGTATTTCCTGCAGAGTAGTTGACATGTTTTCGATAAAACCCATTGACAAGGACTTAATAGCTAGATGCGCCAAGGAGACAGGTGCCATCGCTACAGCCGAGGAGCACAACGTCATCGGTGGTCTTGGAGGGGCGGTGTCTGAAGTTATTGGCGAAACCTACCCCGTACCCATCAAGCGTGTCGGCGTCCACGATATATTTGGGGAGTCTGCTCGTGATGAGGAAATTGATATGCTCTTGGAGCACTATGGTATGACTGCAGCTGAAATAGCAAAGGCGGTGCTTGAAGCAAGAAGTAGGAGCAGAAAATAATGAAGATCTTTCTTGATACTGCAAATATTGAATCGATCAAAAAATACAGCGATATGGGCTTAGTAGATGGCATCACCACAAACCCGACGCTGCTCTCAAAGGAGAAGGGCAACCCTGCCGAGATCATGCGCGAGATAGTCAAGATAGTCAAAGGGCCGGTGAGCCTTGAAGTCATCGGAACTACAATTGAGGAAATGCTCAATGAGGCCCACGGGCTCAAAAAATACGGACAGAATGTCGTGGTCAAGATTCCCATGATCCCAGACGGATTGAAGGTTGTCAAAAAATTAAAAGAGGAAGGAATCCAGACAAACGTCACGCTCATATTTTCAGCAAACCAAGCGATCCTTGCTGCCAAAGCCGGTGCTGCCTATGTCAGTCCATTTATTGGCAGGCTTGACGATGCAGGGCACGAGGGCATGACAATCATCAGAGAAATAGTGCAGATATTCAAGAATTACCAGTTCAACACTGATGTGCTTGTTGCAAGCATCCGGCACCCTCTACATGTCACCGAAGCCGGCAAGATTGGCGCGCAGGTTGTGACGCTTCCACCCGACATACTTGGCAAAATGATTTCCCATCCACTTACAGATAAGGGGCTTTCCGCTTTCTTGAGTGACTGGGAAAAGGTCAAGAAGGAAAATCCCAATCTAGTCATCTAGCTGCTGCTGCTTCGCAGCAGCTTGATCACTTTCTTTGGAATATCTTGTAATCGGCTGACAGAGATCGCCTTTTCGTAGTCGAGGTACTTTAAATTGTGCCCTATGCCGACAGAGTCATTGAGGTTGCGGCCAACTCCTATTGCCACCATACGGATGGCCATTTTCCTGTATGAAAGCACCATCTGTCTTACTGCGTCAAAGTCTGACGGTTCGCCGTCTGTTAGGGTGACAAAGATGTCTGGCTTGAACGACTTGAGCACAGGCAAGAGCAAACCATAGACCTCTGCCAAGGGCGTGCCGCCACTTGCTCTTATCTGGACAAGACGCCTAGCGCTCACCACCGACCACTTAATGTTGGGCGGCTTGATGACCCAGCACTTTACTTGCTGCTTGTCCGTGCTAAAAGCATAGACAGCAAATTTGATTCCAAGGTAGTGTAGTGCTTCACAGAGTGCGATTGTCGCCTGCTTGTATTCTAGCTCTACATCAGCTATGCTGCTAGAGTGATCAAGCAATATTACGACCTTGGTCTTGATTGAGAGCTTGAAATCAGCAAGGAAGGTCTTGGGCAGCGCCTCAACGTATGATTCTACATCAAACTCGTCGCCAGATTCATCGTGTTGCTCGACCCATCCTGTTTTCCAGTCCCGAAATGCCGCTTTGACCTTCTGTATTAGATCAATGTCGTAGATTTGCGTCTCGTCGATGTCCATCTTGTCTGGGACGCTTAGACCAAAGTTCTCCAATGACTCATAACCCTTGCTCTCTGTCTTTTTGCTCTCCATGACAAGAGCCTCGAACTCTTGAAGCACATCGCGACCTTCATAGACGTCTTTAGTCTTTTTCTCCACGTCGTCTTTTTTGTGTCGCATATGCACTACCTTTTCCACCTGCTTGAGCGTGTCGCTCTGGTTGAGTGAGGCACCGACTCTTGTCCTAGGAGATAATATCGGGATCGAAACCAACGAATCAAGCTCAAGTATCTTGATTATTTTTGGGATGTGCTGCTCCATCCAGGCGGTGCCGTAGTTGTTGCCTATGGCTTCCTTTACTATTTCATTTGCATAATCAGCCGCCTTTTTCACCTTATCAAATTCTCTGCCAAATAGCTCACCTTTCAGATAGCCGGTGAGAAAATATTGTGAAAATGCCTCTGCTATTTTGTAACGGCCATATATCGCATTCAAGAGCTGCCGCGACATCCATGAAATGCCCTCATTGAACATAAGCTCATTGACCATTCCTTCCCATTCTCGCAAACCAAGGATCTCGATCCTCTTTGTTTCAAGAGTATTGAGCAAAAACCCGAAGGCATGCTCATTGCTCAGCACCTTAGCAGAGTGTTTCATTCTCATTGATTCGAACCAGAGGGCTACACGCCACTGCCTATATTTCTGAAAGTCAGTGCCAGGATAGTAATTGAGAAGAGAAAGAATAATCTGGTTCTTGTCCAGCTTGACAGTAGGAGGTTTGTCTTGCATAAGAATGATTATTACCTTGTCGTTGCCAGACCATCTTCGGGCAAGAAAAGTTGCAATGTCGAGCAAAATATCGTTTCGCATCACAGGGCTTGCGATCTTGACCATTATCGATCGCCAAAGATCGACGTTATCATATCCATCACTTTCTGATACTCGACTTGTCCCCATTGATCATATGCATTTGCATATACAACTTCTGCTGTCTGCCTGCCAGAAAGTCCGGTGTTAAGCATCTTGGCAAACGCTATTGTCTCACGTATCGAGGGGCTGTAATACAGTTCTTCAACTGCCGCCGCTTCACGCAGGTTCTTGGCTAGCTGGATTGCATGCTTGACGTCTCTGATCTTTGAATTGTCAATTGTCACATGGCGGCTAACAATGTCAAGCTCGATATCTTCCGGAGGATAGTCAAGTCTTAATCTCACAGGGAATCTGCTGAGGAGCTGCGGTGGTAGCTCCTTTGTACCAACGTGCGATAATGGATTAATTGTGGCTACTACAAACCAGTCGTCGGCTGCCTTGACAACTTGCCCTTCTGCTTCTTTTAGCACCAGCTGTCGCCTGTCGTCTAGGGCTTCGTCAAGTCTCAGCAGTACGTCTGCCTCTGCTGCATTTAGTTCATCGAGATACAACAGAGTGCCATTGCGCATCGACTTTACCAACACACCTTCGACAAAGTTTATTTCGCCCTTATTCAGGGTCCTCGATCCCACTAGATGCGATTCTCGGGTCCGAAGTGAAAAGTTGACAGAATCCAGATCCTTTTTCATTTCTGAAGCGAATCTCCTTACAAGGGTAGTCTTGCCAGTGCCCTTTGGACCAATAATCAAAACAAAGAGGCCTGACCCATTTGCTTTTTCTAGAATATCAAAGGCATTGTTCCAGTCAAGGTAAATTATTTCTTCTTGACCAAGTTTGTTTGCAACAGGAGGCGATTCCACTTGCTTTATAAGCACTGTAACATATTTGAGCGTTAAGATATCATATTACAATATTATTACTTGTAATACTTCTTGTTCCAAGGGTGTTGAACTAATAAATTTAACCAGATACATAACTTCCAACTCTAACTTGCGTTGTATTCCATTTACACATACACGTCGATTTTAAAGTCCTCAAAGAGTATAGATGCGTTCTGCATTCACAGGAGCTTGTAAAAATATATGCTCAGTAATGGAATATTTTGACAGTCAGTTACCATACATGAGAAGGAATCAATCGTTTGTCTTGCATAATGCTGAGAATAGAGGATTAGCAAGGAACTTCAGACAACAACGGGTACGGCGCAAAGACTACAACAACTTTATCAATCCAAGAGATTACATCAAAGGGCATTTGTCTTAATCATGTGAAAACCTCATTGTTTATGTAACATACATGAGACATGTCCATGTCTCAAGGTGTTTGCGTGCGATTACACAATATTGTT
>JBJMEE010000081.1:0-11886 GCA_045809585.1 Nitrososphaera sp.
AAGCCTCAAAGCGTAGTTTCAAAGGAAAAAACCTTTATGGAACTGTTCAGAGGACTTACAGGCGCTGAGAACAATGATGTGGAAGACAAGGCGCTTGTAGACGAGCTGGTGAAGATTGGCAAGTTCTCTGACGAAGAAGCAAGGAAATACATCCAAAAGTTTAACCGGGAAGGCCAGATATTTGAAAGACGGCCTGGATTTTGGGCTAAGGCGTAAATGCATTTTTAAAATAGCCGGCTTGATTATAATTCTAAAATGCCAGCGGCTTTAACTGATAGTTCAATCAAAACACTTCTTTCACATCTTGGCTATTCTACTCTCTATCCGCCTCAGGAGATGGCACTGAGGCGCGGCATATTGGAAGGAAAGAGTCTGCTCATGACTACTCCAACTGCCAGCGGCAAGACACTTATCGCAATGATGGCCATTCACAAGGCGCTTGAAAAGAATAGAAAAGCAGTATATCTGACACCTCTTCGCGCCCTGGCGAGCGAAAAGTATGACGACATAAAGGTCCTTGAGAATCTTGATTTTGGCAGAAAGATCAAGGTGATGGCCGCAACTGGAGACTACGACTCTCCTGGGAAAGAACTGGCGGCGGCAGACGTCATAGTTCTTACAAATGAAAAGATGGATACGCTTTTCCGCCATAATGCAGAGTGGCTGGATGACATAGGGCTCTTTGTATCTGATGAAGTGCACCTGATAGGCGATAGGGAAAGAGGGGCAACACTTGAGATGATGCTTACGAAAATCCGCAAGCACTACCCTCAATCGCAGATAGTGACACTTTCTGCTACAGTAGCCAATTCCGGCGAGATAGCCGACTGGCTTGCCTGCGAACTTGTAGAAAGCAGCTGGCGACCAACAAAGCTAGTAGAGGGAGTCTATGAACATGGGATGATCAGAATGAGAGGCGGCGATACTTTCAGAGTCAACAGCTCAGGCATTTCATCTGCAGTAGACATTGCTATTGATTCTATCAATGGAGGTGGGCAGGCACTCATATTTGCAGAAACAAGAAAGCGGGCTTCTTCGCTTGCAGCCAAAGCTGCAGAAGGTGTCTACAAAGCGCTAGACAAAGCAGCGAGAAGACTGGCAGCCAAGACATCGTCTGAAATACTAGCTAGAGGGGACGACAGCGAGATCACAAAGACGCTAGCGAAGCTCGTATCAAAAGGGGTAGCATTCCATCACGCAGGGCTTGCACCGTCAAGCAGGGAGATTGTGGAAAGCGCATTCAAGAAAGGTGTGATCAAATTGCTAACTGCGACGCCGACTCTTGCTGCTGGCGTTAACCTGCCAGCAAGGCGAGTTGTGATAGCAAGCATCTTGCGATACGACTCGGAGTATGGTAGAAATTTGCCTATCAGCGTGCTGGAATATAAGCAGCTGTGCGGCAGGGCCGGCAGACCACAGTACGATACATACGGTGAAGCTATAATCGTAAGTGAGTCCGGTGCAGACGCTCAAGACCTTTATGACCATTACGTCCTTGGGAGCCCAGAGCCACTTCGGTCTCAGTTGTCAAGCGAAAATGCCATCCGGTTTCATTTGCTCTCAAACATTGCAACTGTACCTGGGATGAAAAAACCAGAGATCCATGATCTCTTCGCAAGGACACTGTTTGCACGCCAGTATATGACTGCAACTGTCGAAGTCAAGGTCGAGTTCGCCCTTGAATACCTAGAGCAAGAAGAATTGATCAAGTCAAAGAACGACCGCTATATTGCCACAGATTTTGGAAGACGGACGTCACTCCTTTACATTAATCCGGTTACTGCCGTCAAATTTAGGAATGCACTCCGAGGGACAGAGTACACGGCCGCAGCCACCAAACATGCACTTGGCTTTCTGCATGTCATATCAAACAGTCCTGACTTTTATCCAAAATTGTCATTACGCAAAACGGATTATGATCAGCTAAGCACCCTGATACAACGTCGTGGTAATGAACTGTTATACCCGATAAGCGAGTATGACTGCTCTCGCAGCTTTTGGGCTTTATGCCTGTGGATAGAGGAGACGACTGACAAGGTACTGAGCGACAAGATAGGAGTTGAGCCCGGTGACATGCACAGGATAGTGGAGATTGCTAACTGGCTTGCCTATTCGCTTTATGAAGTAGCCAAGCTGCTGCGTCGCGAGGATCTTATGCCAGAACTTTATAACCTACGTACTAGGATAAGGTATGGGGTGAGGGAGGAGCTGCTACCGCTTGTAGTGCTTGAAGGCATTGGAAGAGTCAAGGCTAGGGCACTCTATAATGCAGGCTTTACGGATGTGGCTAAGATAGCCAAGGCCTCGCATGCCAAGCTTGCCAGTGTGCCCAAGATAGGGCCCGCTGCAGCAGAAAAGTTAAAGCATCAGTTAGAGAAGAGGCTGGGACAGTAATATCAAATGCTGGACGACGTTAACCTCATAATATATGGTGCAGCCGTGTCTGCCATATCGTTCTTTGGCGTTTTGTTCCTGACGCCGGCAGCAATCAGGTCGCTGACTGCGAAGCGGAAGATGGTTCCTGACGCTCACAAGGCGGAAAAGCCCCCTGTTCCGCGACCAGCAGGTCCAGTAATCATGATCAGTATTGCTGCAGCGGAAACAGTGCTCTTTGTCCTCACAATGAATATTGCAGTCCTTGCAATACTTCTTACAACAGCGATCGCGTTTATCGTAGGCTACATCGATGACAGCAGAGTGATGCCTGGGTGGTTTAAGCCAGTGGCACTGCTGGCGGCTGCAGTTCCGTTGGTTGTTCTTGACGTTCTTCATATGGGGGAAGTATATGGAGAGTCTCTCAACCTAATCTTTGGTCGTGCATACATACCCCTACTATACATGCCGCTTATATTCGTCATCATTCCTGTCGCTGGTAACACTATTAACTCAATTGACGTGCTAAACGGAGTAGCAAGTGGCTTTTTGATAATTGCAGCGCTCCCACTCTTGGCGAGCATCGCGATTTTTGGTAGCCCTGAAATATTCCTTGCTGCGCTTCCAATATTATTCGCCACAACTGCATTTTACAGGTATCACAAGTTCCCAAGTCGGATATTTCCTGGCGACTCGGGCACGCTTTTGCTTGGAGCAATGTATGGTGCGGTAGCCATCGCAGGCAGTTCTGAAATAATTGGCGTAATCGCGCTCTTACCTGCCGTCATGAACTCATTCCTGTTCCTTGCAAGTGTCAAGCGCATCGTAGAGCACAGGCAGGTGAAGGCAAGGCCCACGATTCTGACAGATGACTTCAAGCTAGCAGCATCAACTGATAGTACAGCGCCAGCTACACTTGTAAGGCTGATTGTTGTAGATAGGCCGCTTGGTGAAAGAGAGATTGGTTATCAGATATTCAAGCTAGCAATCTTTACTGCACTCTTGGCATTTGCCTCAATTGCGATCCAGTACGTCATAGTCCTCCGGTAGTAGTTGACATGGCACTTACGATTTTGGCTCTTTTCATGACAGGGATGTGGGCAATGATACTTGCTGTTGCGGCCTTCTTGGTCGTTTTCGTCGCACCTATGGAGTTGTATATATTTGGTGGCCACGGCGAGAGGTTGACTATATCTGCAGTACAGGCAGCAATTGCTATAGTAGTGATAATTGTGCTTGTTCTCGCATTAGACCGATTAAAGAGAATCTATCTACACAAAAAACTCCAACAGTAAAATACTACTCTAGAGATAGCCTTCATAACTGTTAATATTCCCAAAGCGTTTCTTTCTGCTAAGAGAGTTATAATGTTAATAAACCTGGAGACTGCATTGGCGCTATTGCTGTTATCCTTAGTAGTTGGTGGCGGCAGTAGCATTCCCTCTGTAGCCGGCCAAAATGCAGTATCCAATATTACTGCTAACGACATTATCGATCTTGTAGACAATAATGGGACAGAAAGTAACACAGAAAATGAATCTCCTCTTCCTTTAGGAGCAATAGAAGGACTAAGCAGTATTCCGTTTGTCAATGATGCAGACACGTCATATGTTACAGCAGGTGATAGCATCTTGATAAACGAAGTTGAGCTCAATCCTAGAGGCAACGACATGGCGAAGGAGTGGATTGAGCTATACAACCCAACCGCCGTCGATGTCAACATCGGCAACTTTGAGGTAAGACCCTTATTCACATCTGCAACGATCAAGCTGCCATCAGATGCTGTAATTGAGGCAGGCGAAACATACGTGATTGAGCTTGACAGACCTATGCTGTCAAACACTGCCGAAAGCCTTGTCCTTGCAAACGCAACAGGCGATATCAAGGACCGAACACCATCGCTTGTAGATAAGGGCGACGATGAGCGTACTTGGCAGAGGATTCCTGATGGTAATAACGAGTGGCAGTTTGTAGAAAATACGCGTGGCAACCTCAATGATCCTAACAACCCTACTACTACTACATTTGATAGCGTAGAAAACATCCAAGGAAGTCTTAATAATTCTGATACACTAAGTAGACTGCTTGATAACGCATATTCTGAATCAAACGTAGAATGTGTTGGGTCTGCAGACTGCGTCGAAGGTGTTGTAACCCGGATAGTGGATGGAGATACGCTTTATGTCAGGTTAAACAGCACAATCTACAAGGTTGACCTTGCCCTCATCAAGGCCCCTTCAAGGACCGAAGAAGGATTCATGGAGTCGACGGCCTTTACCCGTGATCTCTGCCTTGGGAGCAACGTGCTAGTAGATCCAGACGGAATGTTGCTTACATCCAATTCTGAAGTCCTAGCCGTAGTATACTGCTCATCAAGCAACCTCAATAGCGAGCTTTTGGATAATGGTTATGCTGAGCTTGAAACGGAGCAGTGCTCAACAAGCGAGTTCGCTAATGAGCCTTGGGTAAAAGACCATGGCTGCTAGGGTTTTTTTTCTTCTCCTCTCAAGGCACTAGATGGATTTATCTTTATAGTATAGGAACGTCGCGCTTCGATTACGTTGATCTGCTCCTCCAATAGTTTTTTCATGCCTGCCATTATGTCTTCCTGTCGCTGGTATGGCTCTTGACGGGCCTCATCCATTATTCTGTTAAAGTTGCTTACGATTACGTTCGCCAGCTCGGATAACCTCCCGGCATTTCTTGCCGGGATTGTTTGGAAGGTAGAAAGGAACTTGGCTTCTTCTGCTTGTTTGATATTGTCTGCCTGTGCTTCTCTTGTCCGAAGCTCGTCTTCCTGCGTCGGATAATGAGACATCGCTCAAAGGTGGGGTAATATTGCGTTTAACCGTATACGAAGATAATTCTATTGCTTCTAAAGGAAGAGTAGATCGCTTCGCATTCTTACCTTCGCTACTGGTGCGATAAGTGACTTTATTTGCGCGCAACAGTGAAGGAACCTGACGCCCTTGTGCGTTGTTTTGTAAACGAGATTGTCCTCTGAGTCTTTTTCTGCATTCAAGAGGCTATGTGATAGTAGTGTATTGAAGTAATAGTTCATCTGCTCTGAGCTTAAGTTTGCGTGTGACATAATATGCGTCTTTTTGACTCCGCCTGTTGCAGATACAAGTATGTCATATATTATGTCAAGCTTGCTCCGGTTCTTAATCTTATCATGTTCCTGCAATGCAAGTAACCTGTATCTTTGATAGACGTTTATGAACGCTGCGGTAAAACATTCAGTCATCAGATTTCAGGTTAATATAATTTACGCGAATTTTATGATAATAACATTGCATTTGCTATTAGTGGATATATTGAATGGTGATAATCTAATTATTTGAAAACCTTATATGGTAACTTTAATTACATCGTGCCATGAAGCGTGTAGAGGCAATTATATCTGCGGAGAAGGTTAGTGCTGTTAACGAAGCTTTAAGGAACGCTGGCGTGGGCGGTGCGACTATCCTTGACGCAAAAGGAAGGGGCAAGGGCGAAAAACCGCAGGTCCAGACTGGCAGGGGGACAAGGGGGGTCTCTGCTGAATTTTCAGTTAGAGCTAATGTTGTTGCCGTAGTTGATGACCCTGAAGTTGAGAAGGTGATCGCAGCCATCCTCGATACCACAAGCACTGGTTCTGCAGGCGACGGTAAGATATTTGTCTCCAACGTCACTGAAGCAATTGACATTGGGACAAGGAAGCGTGGTCAGACCGCCATAGTATAGCCTATTTTTTAGCAAAGAATTTTTTGGTTTCTCCAAGCATCAATACCTCTGCTGCTGCTACTTTGATCACCATGGGCAGATCACAAACTGCTTTGCCTATAGCCAGACACTGACGCTGTGGAAGCGTTCTCACTATCGATCGTATGGTATCATTGTCTGCCAGCGACACTTTGGATATTTTGTCTAGATCGTTATCGTTTGTAAAGTTAAACAGGAAAATATTGTCCACCTGTCGATAGATACCATCACTTATTGCATCGGGCTGGTTTGTGATAAAGGTGGTATAAATGCCAAAGTGCCTCATCCGAGTAATTATGTCCTCCCAATATGTATCGCGTATGTAGATGTGCGCCTCCTCTGCAAACAGGAAAATGGGTGGGATTTGCTTATGTTCCAGTAGATCTACAATCTTGCTCAATACTAACTCTACGACCATCCTTCGTATAGTAGGAGAAACTTCTGCCATGTTGATTACCATAGCTGCACCGCTCTTGCCTGAAATTATATCCTCAAATTGCAGGCCTCCTTCACCGTTGATGAATAATCGTGAGGACTGAATGACGTGATAGCGAGATACTAGAGCGTCTCGCACAAGCTCGTTGATGTTCCAAGTGTTGACAGCATTACCTATCGCATCTATTGAAAGGGACTGCTTGTTCTCACATGAGTCCCATATCCGCAAAAATTCACGCAAGGATGCGGCAGGCATGTCAAGAGCATTCTTAAGCATTCCCGATACCGCTGTCTTACCGCAGTAGTCAAGAGTAAACCTCAGTGTCTTACCCGGCTCGAGCACCTTGATCTGCCTGTGGATTGAAGAAGGGATACCAGCGCGGCTCCATCCAAGGCCTCCATATTCGTTGTTCAGGTCAAATACGATCACAAAGGCGCCGTATTGCACCAGTGTCTTGATAAGCATCTTGGATAGATGCGACTTGCCAGATTCCTTCTTGCCTGTAATGACAGTCAGCTTGCCGTCCAGATCTTCTGCGTAAATTTCAAACTCTTCTTCCCCGTGGCCGGTTCTGCCAAGTGGAATCGGAAATACACCACTCCTTCCAAGCAAAGAGTCAAGTTCCTTCATCTCGATCCTCCTTACCTTGGACTCAACTCTTGAAGGAAGCCAAGTTACGTCGCTTGATAATTTCCCATCATTGACCGATGCTCTTATCTTAGCGCGAAATACTCTGGCATCTCTTACCAACCGAGATAGGCTGCCAATGTTAAGCGGGTCGTGTATGTTCTCTGTGCTTGATGCGTTGACCACCTCTTCTTTGACAATGTCCTCAATTAAAGCCTGAGATGAAAGATACTCTTCATCATAGACCTGTACAACCATGCTCCTGTTCCTGTCCTCTATGAGTAGGTAATCTCCCTTAGTAGCTGAATCTTCCTTCATGGCAAGTAAGAGAAGTTCATTACCATTCTTTGATAGTATTTTCATACCGATATTGACCCCAAAAGAGTTCTGCGTATGTCGTCTGCTGCTAGCTCCGTCACGTCATAGTTGTTCAATATGTGGCTTCGGAGGCATGTCATTTCTGTACTAGTGAACGTGGAAATGTGGTGTGCAAGCCTGAGGGTTTCAGGATAGCCGCCTGCTACTACGTCATTTCCAAGGAGCATACCAAGTGACTGGCTCCTGTCGCCTACAATGTCTGCTCGCAAAATAGGACTGCTGCTGCCCTTTTCCAACTTGACCATCGAGTTGCTGCCAACAGTGTTCCTGATCAGGCTCTTAATTATGTCATCAACTTCAATATAAGCTGGCCCTGGCACTTTTGTTAGTGGGGCGGCTGCCCTATCAAGTGCCTTGAGCCTAGTGCTCTTGCTAATCCCTATAAGCATATTCTTACGAAGAACGCTACTCTCCGAAATCTTGCTTATGCTGCGCTCTCTCTCTTCAAACATTGATGCTTTGAGCGAGCCGTCCACCAGAATTATTGAATTTGTAAAATGGCTTGCAATCTCTTTCTGGATGGTTCTCTCCACACGTACTCTTATCAGACGCTTTGCCAAGTCATCATCCAAGATCACAAGCCTTGAGAGGCGCTCTTCGAGTTCTGATTCGTGAATTGTCTTTTCGCTTAGGTAGAACAGCACCGGGCCTATCTTGAAATGCATCAGAGTGTGACAAGCATAGGCTGTAGCGATGCCACACTTAATGCCATAAACGCTTCCATCTTCTGTCTCGGCTAGCTTGACGCTGCTAGAGTCTATGGCCGCGACAAGGGCATTATCTTTAATCGGCCGGATGGTAGTTACCGTTGTTGTATCGTAAGGGTTAGATCTCATACCCCATCCATCAACTGGTATCATTTTCTTATCGTCATAGCAAAACACAATTTTCTTCCCCTTGAGCACATCAAGCTTTGGAGCAAGACACCTGCTTACTGATTCCACTATGTCAAGATCCCCTAGATTCAAGATGTTGTCCGAGAAAATGGCCTTTTGGTTGTTCATGTTGATCAACAATATCAGCGGGCACAAATATATTAATATTGCTCAACATGATCAATATGGTCAGCAACAGATTTATCAATAGCAGTCGGAGGGGGATATTTAAGTAACATGAGCAGCGGTCCTGCTGAGGAAGTCAAAATAAGGCTAAAGCACGGTGAATGGGAAGTAGAGGTTGTCTGCATTGAGAGCAAGGTCAAGCAGGTAGTTGAAAGCGTGCTCTCAAGTCTTGACACTACCAAGATGATGGGGCCGGAAGTGCAGAACCAGCTCAATGAGTTGAGGCGAGAAATAGACTCCTTAAAGACCCTGCCTATCACTGAACTCATGCCAGAGGGCGGCCATCAGCAGCACCAGCAACAGAAGGTGCCAACCAAGAGCGGTATGACATGTAGGGGCCTATTGGAAAGTCTTTGGTTTGAGGGGCATTTTGTCAGTGAAAGATCGCTTGGTGAGGTCCATGAAGAGTTATCAAGAAGAGGCTACAATTATGACAGGACTGCAGTCTCGCATTCGCTGACAGATATGGTACGAGAAAATATCTTGACAAGAATTGGAACAATGAGGAATTACCGCTACATCCAGAA
This sequence comes from Nitrososphaera sp., assembly GCA_045809585.1. Classification (GTDB taxonomy): domain Archaea; phylum Thermoproteota; class Nitrososphaeria; order Nitrososphaerales; family Nitrososphaeraceae; genus Nitrososphaera. The sequence goes on from JBJMEE010000081.1 coordinate 9,147, forward strand.
AAGGCCACCAAATAGTATTACTGCGCAGGCCTGATCTTCTTGGCTATAGTAGAATTGAGCCAGTGGATGCCTGCTGTCGTAATCCTGTATTTGCTAGGCTCTTTTTCGTCACGCGCCACCTGGCCGGCCTTAACCATTTCAGATATTCTGGAGCTTATGGACTTTGGGTTAAGCGCAGTAGCAGCATGAATATCAGATACCTGCATCGAATTGTCCTGCAGCCTGCCAAGATCTTTTGCGATTCTGGCAGCTACAAGCTGCAGAGCTACTATATCCTTATCAGACAGCTTGACATCAGTATCTAGGATCACACGAGGACCCTCTGGTGTGATCTTTATGAGAGGAGAATATGTCTCGATGAGCTCCTGCGCTGCATAGTTGAGTAGGATTTTTCTTGCAAGATCCATTGAAGGCACCTGCTTAAGCAGAAAGTTCATCACAGAAGGTGTGACGGTGTCCACAGAGCCGCTGAACTCAACCTTGACGTCGCCTATGGTTACGGTGACGTTAACGTCATTTTCAGCTTGGCCCATTATTGTTTCGCTTGTAAAACAAATGGCGGGCTATATATTGAATTCGTTAAACTGCAACGGCTAGCGCTTCTTGCTCTCCTTTCTCCTATAGAGTACGTAGGTTACTCCAAGCAATATTCCCGACAGTGCAATGCTTATCGCTGTATTGCTAAAGTCTATGTCGATTGCAGTGCACGTGAATTCGCCGACGGAGCAGCCAGCAGCAAAGAAGATGCCGTTCCAAGCAGAATGTACAATCACTGAAAACCACCCCTTACCACTGACCCATGTCCTTAGGCTAAAGAAAAGGGATGGAAGCACAAAGAGCAGGTTGCCAAACGCAAGGCTATTGACGGAAAGTGTGTCCGTGTTCAAAAGATGTATCCCAACCCAGACAGCGCCTGTAACAAGGACAGAATAGGCATTTCCAAATATGTAGAAGGGGATGCCAAAGAATATAGTCTCTTCCAATGGTCCTGCCGCAATTACTGACAATAATGACCTTGGAATGCTTGGCTGTTCATAGTCTGGAAGAACCTGTTCAATCACGGGAGTGACTGCAAGAAGCAGAAGAATCCCAATTCCGTGGTAAAACAACAACATCTTTGTGAGGTAGCCTAACGACGTGCGCCTGTACTTGGACAGCCATGACCTAGGATGAAAGTCGGCCTTCTCTTCACTAAATCTTCGTGCCAACGGGCATAACATGAGCGTTACATTAAAGAAGTTTCTGGCTGACTGGCTAGTACTACATCCAATCTTCCCATGCTGCTGCATAGCGTTGGATCAGCCTACTTGCCGGTGACGAAAGGCTAAGTGACTTTTGCACCTGAGCAAGACAATCAACGAACAACTTGAGCGGGCTTGGCACATACTCCAGAGCCATCACATCTTTATCACAGAGTAAGACAATCCGCTCAACATTTTCGCGATATATTTTTGAAACAAAATCTAATATCCTCCTAGTCTCCTCTGTTAGGACTGACTGGTCAGCGAGCTGTTTTTCTACGCTTGCAGAATTGATGGAAAGGGATTCAATGTAAATTTCCCTAGTAGACGTGGGTTTGTACATTATTGTTTGTTGATCATCTTGCTCATCTTCTCCCTCAGCATTGCATTTACCTTTTGACCATTGGCCTTGCCTCTATACTCTGCCATCGCCCTTCCCATGAGTGTGCTCAATGCATTCGTACCTTTTTCATTGATTATTGACATATTGTTGCTTATTATCCTGTCAAGTCCCTTGCTCAGCTCTTCGTCACTTATTGAAGATAGGCCTACCGCCTGAATGACTTTACTTATATTCACTTGTTCATTGACAACCGCCACTATGTCTCGCTTGCCGCAGTTGTCGCACTTGTATACTCGACTTTGGTCCGTCACTCTTGCGAGCTCCGGCCGCATTTTCCCAATTTTGCAGTTGTCGCAGTTGGGTCGACTATTCGCTTTTATCAGCACTTCAAATAAGAACACAACTGCTTCTTTTTGTGTAGAGCCCTTGTCAAGCTCCTTAAAGACATCTTTTATGTCCTTACTTGTCAAGACAGAAACATCCAATCCTTGCCTTTCCAGGCTGGTGAGACCCTCTGTCAACTTGGATGCGATAAATGTCGGTTCTATCTTGGTCTCACTTGCAATTTCCTCAAACACGCTAAAGTAGTCAGAGTCAAATATCTGACTTGCCAGCTCCTTGTTGAGACTATATTTCTTGGCAAGCGAATCCACAATCTCATCCCAATGTGCTGGCACTTTGTCTGCAAGCGGCTCGAGCATCGGCTTAGTGATCGCAATAGGCAGTATGTCTGTCTCAGGGTACATCCTTGCTATACCCGGCCTTGGTCTCAAGAACACAGTCTTGCCGTCCGGGCTTGCTGCACGCGTTTCAGCAGGAACACCATTAATTGCAGCTTTAAGCCGCAGAATTATTGCCTCAGAAGCGAACTTGATTTTGTCATTTGGACCTCCTAGGATAACGAAAGCGTCGTTATCATTCATTTGTAGTCTTTGCTTGACAGCCGCAACTTCTCCCTCTGTTATTCCATAATTTGGAAGCTCGTCTGAATGGAAGACACCATCTATATCATAAAACTTGACTAACTTGCCTAGCTCTCTTCCAAGTCTGATATCAGTATAGGGCTCAAAGCCGATTAGACCTGCAAACCCTGGCACCTTTATTGCTATGATCTGCCCTTCACCTTCAAGAATCTTTTTAACAATTCTTGAAGACG